>CAYSRH010000001.1:0-27999 GCA_964433245.1 uncultured Bacteroidales bacterium
CATACTGCTTACATACAACCTGGCCAAAAATCTCGAAGCAGACATAGGAGATACGCTCGTTCTACTTAGCCAGGGCTATCACGGCGCCAGCGCCGAAGGGCTTTTCCCCCTGAGAGGCATTCTTAAATTCCCCTCTCCACAGCTAAATAACATGGGCGGTTACACCTCTCTTGAAAAAGCACGTGATTTCTTCTGGGCTCATGGTCAAGCCACCTCAATTGTAATTATGTTACAAAATTATGATGATATGCAAGAGGTGAAAAACCAGCTACAATCGGAGTTTGGTGAGCAATATGGTGTTCTTACCTGGGTTGATATGCAGCCTGAACTAAAACAGATGATTGAAGGCGACCGGGCAGGAGGTCTTGTGATGAAAGCCATCCTCTACCTGTTGATCGGTTTTGGCATCCTGGGGACCGTAATTATGATGCTGGCCGAACGAAGAAAAGAGTTTGGCGTAATGGTGGCTATTGGGATGAAAAAAATAAAACTGGTCTCTATCGTGATTTACGAAACAATATTGATAGGTATCTTAGGTGTAGCTGCCGGGTTTATTGTCAGCATCCCTGTTATTTCAATATTTGTACATAACCCCATACAGTTGCCATCGGAAGTAGCAGAAGCCTATGCCGACTTTGGCATGGAGCCGGTGATCTATTTCTCTTCGGCGCCGGATATCTATATCAACCAGGCATTAACCGTTTTTCTGATCACATTGATCATCGCTTTATATCCTATCATTAATATCGTTAAACTACAAGTGGTGAAAGCGCTAAAAGCATAATCAATCAATAACATAAAATTTAGAATTATGATATTATTAATTTCATGGAAAAACATATGGCGAAGCAAAGTAAGAAGCACTGTCATCCTTGTTGCTATATCGCTGGGTATTACTGCGGGCATTTTTAATATGGGGTTTTATTATGGTATGGGCAACCAACGTGTCGAAAATGCTATAAAAACCGAAGCGTCACATATCCAGATACATGACACCAGCTACATGACCAATCCCGACATCAAACTCTATTTTCGTGATGCTGATAAGATGAAGAGCGAGATCGAGTCTTTGCCTAAAGTAAAATCTGTATCAAACCGACTCGTGGCAAACTCCATGGCCACTACAGCCGAGACAGGGGCAGGTGTTCAGATCATTGGCATAGACCCGGAAGCCGAAAAACAGGTGACAGACTTGTATGCCAAACTAATCTCCGGCAGTTATTTTGAAGGCACCAAAAGCAAGCCTATCCTTATCGGGGAGAAACTGGCAAAAAAACTCGATGCCGATGTAAAAAACAAGATTATTCTGCACCTCCAATCCGTTGACGGGACAATGGTACGTGCCCGCTTTAAAGTAGTTGGCATATACAAAACATCCAACTCGCAATATGACGAGACCAATGTTTTTATCAGAAAAACAGATCTTTCCAATCTGATCCATATAGACAAAACAGCTGCACACGAGACAGCCATATTCCTGCATAACAATGAAGATATAGATGCTGTAACAAAAAATCTCTCTGAGAAATACCCGAACCTGTCCGTGCTAAGCTGGAAAAAAATCATGCCGGAAGTAGGGCTGGTAGAAGGCAGCATGGACATATCCATGTATATTATCATGGTGATTATCCTGTTGGCGCTTTGTTTTGGTATCATCAACACCATGCTGATGGCGGTGCTGGAACGGGTAAAAGAGATAGGGATGCTAAAAGCCATCGGGATGAATAAATTAAAAGTTTTTACAATGATTATGTACGAAACAGTTATGATCTCTTTAACAGGAGGGGTTGTCGGGTTAGGACTCGGCTATCTTACAATTGTCTTAACCCAAAAAACAGGAATAGACCTCTCGATGTACAGCGAAGGGTGGGAAGCCCTGGGTTACGACCCTGTCATCTACCCCACCATAGAACCGTCAAAGCTGTTGGTTGTGACCTTAATGGTGATCGCCACAGGAATGATCGCTTCCATCTATCCGGCTATTAAAGCAATAAAACTTAATCCGGCGGAAGCCATAAAAGTAGATATGTAACATAAAAAATGATTGAATAATAAATATAAAAATATAAGACCATGAGTATCATAGAAATCAGCAACCTGAAAAAAACATACCAGGAGACAGATGTCCCGGTACACGCCGTAAATGGCATTACCATGAACATCGAAGAAGGCGAATTTACAGCAGTGGTAGGTCCCTCGGGATCGGGAAAAACCACTTTCCTCAATATGGTAGGAGGTCTCGACACCCCAACAGAAGGTAAGATAACCATTAACGGCACAGAGATCACCCGTTTTAAGCCATCTCAGCTGATTGACTTCAGGCTGCAAAACATAGGATTTATTTTCCAGGCCTACAACCTGATACCCGTATTAACAGCCAAAGAGAATGTTGAGTTTATTATGAACCTGCAAAAATGGCCTAAAAAGAAGAGGGAAAGTCGCACCATGGAGATGCTGGAAGCCGTAGGGCTTGGTGATCGTGGGGGGAGCAGACCGAACAAATTGTCCGGGGGACAACAACAGCGTGTGGCCGTGGCAAGGGCGCTGGCCTCAAAACCTAAATTCGTGCTGGCTGACGAACCAACAGCAAACCTCGATTCAAAATCGACCGAAAACTTGCTGACGATCATGGAAAAACTAAACAAAGAAGAGAATATCACTTTCATTTTTTCCACACACGATCAAAGGGTTGTTAAGAAAGCAAGACGCGTTGTGACTATTGAAGATGGCAAAGTGAAAAGTGATGATTAAAGTTTCTCAAATATTGATCTTGTTTTTTATCCCGTTCATGATGAAAGCGCAGGATAAATTTGAACTTAATGGCTACCTGTCAGACATGCAGACTATTATTTTCCGGGATTTCGAGAAAGAGTGGACGATTGACAACCTCATCCATAACCGCATGAATTTCTTTTGGTATCCCATGGATAACCTTACAGGTACCGTTCAGTTCCGTAATCGTTTTATGTATGGAGATAATTTTCGCATGAATCCCGGTTATGCTTCTTCTTTTAACAAAGATAACGGTTATATCGATGCCACTGAAAACATTATTGATGGCAGCATGTATGCATTAAATACAAGTGTTGACCGTTTTTGGTTTCAATATACGCTTGGCAGTTTTGAAGTAAAGGCAGGAAGACAACGAATAAACTGGGGGCACACTTTTGTATGGAACCCGAATGATATATTCAATGCCTATTCTTTCTTTGATATAGATTATCCCGAAAGACCGGGAAGCGATGCTTTACGCCTGACATATTACACAGGTATGACTTCGTCTATTGAAGCAGCAATGAAAATGAATCACAAGGAAGAAATTACTGCTGCCGCCTTATGGCGTTTCAACCAATGGAACTACGATTTCCAGTTGATGGCAGGTATTGTTAATGAGCAAGATTATGTTGCCGGAGGCGGATGGAGCGGATACATCAAAGGGCTCAGCATCAGGGGTGAAGGAAGCTATTTCAGACCGATGGAGAACTTTGAAGACACAACAGGAACGGTATCAGTAAGCATATCAGCAGACTATACTTTCTCTAACTCACTGTATCTGCAGGCCGAAGCCTTGTATGATGAACAACCGGGTAAAGGCGGTATCAGTAGTTTTAACGATTTTTACGGATTATCATTATCAGCAAAAAACCTGTCATTCACCGAGTTTAATTATTTTGCGCAAGCCTCTTATCCCATCAATCCTTTGCTGAACGGAGGCTTAGCAGTTATTTATTACCCTGAATTTAAAGGATATTACATTGGTCCGAACATCAGTTATTCATTGCGGGATGACATGGACTTGTCTTTTTATTTGCAGTCATTCAGTGGGGAATTTAAACAACAGGTTATGAATACCACTATCAAAAAAAGGATTGATTTTAATCTGGCATTTATAAGGTTTAAATGGAGCTTTTAAGGGTTATCTGGGTTTTTGATAGGGTTCTTATCAAATTAAACTTTTTAGAGAATGCCTATTTTTATCATTCAACATCCTCCTTGTCAATAATTCCATTCAGGACTGCATAAATGGTAAGGGCAGGGACAGACTTGATATTGAGTTTGGCACAGATGTTTTTTCGGTGCGAAATAACTGTGTGCATGCTGATGTTAAGTTCGTCGGCGATCTCTTTATTGAGTCTGCCTGTGCAAACCAGTTTCAATACTTCCTCTTCTCTTAGAGACAAAACCTTATCGTGCTGACGTTTATTCTCCGGCTCTTTTCCCCAGTATTGCTTGAGAAAATTTCCAATTTCATGGTAATTGGCAGAAACAGGGATTACCAGATGGGTGTCATGCTCATATATTTGGGGTTTGGTAGGCACCTCGGCGACCAAAACAACTGTTTTATCGGTTTGGGATCGCAACATATCAGCATGTTGAAGCCAGGTGGAAGCATCGACAAAAAGCAAACCCACAGCCTCGCCATCCTCTTCGAAATCAGCAACGGTTTCATACGCTACCACTGTTTGCACGTTGAGATACTCTTTGCAAAGTGCTTTCAGCGCAAAAACAAACAGGCTGTTGCGGGAAATAATGGCGACATTGCTATTTCTTTCCATACTTGCGTTTTATTTGTTTTTCCAGATCACGCACCAAAGGCACCATAATCTTTTCTTCAACCTGTGTATGATTTCTTAAATCCTTATCAAAACGAGATAACTCAAATATCAGCGTATGCATTTCCCTTTCTGAAAAGTCGCAACTCAGATAGCGAATTATCAGGCTCTTTAAGTCCGAAATTTTGGTTTCCACATCATCATGTTCGTCCCGGAAGCGATCCATGCTGTAGTTGCTGTATTGCTTTGCATGTTGCTGAAACCCGGCTTCAGATAAGTCTGCTTTTTCCAGACTAAGAATATAGGGAAAAGTAGTATCTTCTTCTTGTTGCAGATGAGTAAATAACTCTGTTTTATAGTCATTAAAAAAAACACGAATCATATCATGGCTTTTACATTGGTCCTTACAATGCGCAAAAATGCTTTGCAGCATCGCTTCAATACCAATTACATAAACCTCACGAAAATAATTATGCGCCTGTTGCAAAAATGCAATGATGTCATCTAAGCGAAAACGCTTACGGGTTAGGTCCGGCATGTATTGCTCGTTGAGGTAGGTGTTTAACATGGCCAGAAAGAAATCATGGTCAATGTCATACCCACGACAAATTTCCTCTATTGTTTTATCCCCAAAATTAAAACGCACACCAAAGCGGTTAATAAAGGGCAGGATAAAGCTATCCCTGTCGATGACTTCCGCTATCTTATCTTTGGACTGTATGAGGTTCATCTACTGTGCTTTTATGAATTGAAACGAACTAAAACGATTGGGCAAAAATACGGATCTTTTGTGTTAAACGATGAAGAATCGGATTTATCTGGCATAGGCACAATCTTTCTGATTACATAAGTGGCAGGTATAGTTGTTATACTTAACATTCCGTCCGACGCCAATCATCCCGCTTACCGACTTAATAGGAGTCATCAAAGCTGAATCGTTCAAGGTGATTCCTGATCTGTTATTCGGAAAATAGCGAAATAATTTATGCTGCTCATCTACTGGCCACTTACAATATCCGGGGCTGTATTTATTGGTGGTTTTCAGACCTTGTTTTGCTGCCTCTTCTGCGATGACGTTGTGTGCATAGGTTGCCACTTGTTCGGCCAATACAGAACCTATCGTATCAGCCACATAAGCAATGGCAGGATCATTCTGTAAGTGACATTGTTTGATGTATGCCTCTGCTTTACTGCCGGTGGTACTGATAAAGAAGACAACTTTTTCAGACTTCTTCAACAAACTGAAAATGACCTTGTTAACAGAGAATGAGGCCGTAGGAGTAATAATTTGATGTGTTTCTTTCTCCCACCTGACTTCATTTTCTTCAATCCACTCGACATGAAATTCAGTTAGCGAGAATAACTTCTTCGCTACAGTCTCAATATAAGACGAAAAAGGTTCTGTTACAGATTCAAGGTTCTCAAAACCCATAATCTGAGCTATCTCATGCAAAGGAATGTTATGAGCATGACCTTTTATATACTTTGGTTTTTCCATTGTTTATTTAGTAAAAAAATATCAGCAAGCATCTGCTGATGTCCTGCTTCACTAATGGCAACGAGCTCTGTTCCACCTGTATAAGCACTTAAAGGAACGTTCGTTTCCTGATCAAAACTTTTTTGTACCATAAGCGCACTGTCCCTGCCAATCTTGACTACTCCTTTCACCCTCAAACAAGACGAAGGAATTTGACTAAAAAACACATCTGCATTAAAAGAGGGGTATATATAAGGAGTTTGGTACACAGCAGTACAAATGAGAGGTCTTTTTTCAGGAACTCCCTCTATTTTGTGTTGACTTAATCTTTTTTCCCAGAGTGATTCCATTTCATGAGCTGGTATTTTACACCAGTCTGTAACACACTGTCTGGCCAAAGGATTAAGTTGAGACAATAAAGTTTGTAAAGGTTCCACAGGATTAATCCCTTCTGCCTTATTGATAATGATCAGGTCAGCCACCTGGATCTGATGCTTTACACGCATGTTAACACGTGCCAGATTCTGTATATGGTTGGCATCAACAAGAGTCCATACTTGTTGTAAATAAGCCTTTTGGCTGAGTGGTTTTTGTGCGAAAGATTCTGTTACAGCGATGGGGTCAGCCAGCCCGGAAGCTTCAATAATCAATAAATCCGGCTTATGTTTGTCGATAAAATCAGCCGATTGCGTAATAAAGGAAGCCAATTTGCAAACACAAAAAAGCGAGCCGTTATTTACTTCCAGCACTGTAAGTTCATCAAATTCTCGACTTAGCTCAGCACTGTCAACATTGACGGGTGCAAAATCATTTTGTACAATGGCAATTTTTTTATTGTTTCCATAGCTGCGCAATATCTCTTTTAAAAGTGTTGTTTTACCACTTCCTAAAAACCCTGTAACCAACAAAATAGGAACCATTATTTGGTCTTGTTTTTGATGTAATTGTTAATTGTTTCTTGCAGCTTATTCATTGTGGGAATCTGTGAGATAAACTCAACATTTCCATCAATGCAGATTGTGGGAATATTTTTCACCCCGAGAGAAGCCATCATTTGCACACCATCACGAGACTTGATGCTGTGCTCCTGCCAGCTTACATGCTCCTCGTTTCCTTTTATCGCATTTTTCACAGCTTCTACCATATACTGACAAGGTGCGCAAGAAGAAGAATCCAGCGTAATAATATCCACCACCACTTTTTTGTCTTTCCACCTCTGCGACAAATCAAGCATTTCCACCTTTTGTTGTTCTGTTATTTTCTTCGCTCTAACCACATCTTGCAAGTACGGGTCTTTGACCAATTCTGATACCGCTTTCAGGTTTTTAACCGGCGTATCCATAGGCAGATCACATCCAGGAGCAAGTACAAAGCCTTTAGCTCCTGCCAGGTCCATGCATTCCAGAGCATCTCTTCGGGAGTCATCCTCGTCACCCATTAACAAAACAACTGTCAGTTTCATGTTACCGCCAAAGCTGACATTGCTTTTTATTGCGATATCCCTGACATAGTCGAGAGGGATATTCTCATCAATAGATATATTGTCAGGTTTACAGGCGCACATGGCTTCAATGTTATGCTGTGCATGTCCGCAAACAAAAAAAGAACTTAATGCTTTGGCTTTTCTGATGTGCGAAAACAAGGCGACAGCATGGGGCGACACATAGGTTTCGAATGAAAAGGGATCAATCTGGCTGGTCATTGGATCCACCACGGCAATGATATCGCAACCCGCTTCAATGTACCAGTCAGCCATAGACATCGCCACATGATTACAAAAATCAAGCACGGCATTTGTTTTCTCGGGATCCTCCATCATCTTGATGAATATGTCTGTGCCCATAAGATGGAGAGCCAGGGTAAAAGGACCCGTAATCAATCCATATATTGCCAGGTCAGGGTAAGCTTCACGGATTCTTCTTGTTGCCTCCATGACAAGTCCGATACGACCTGTTTTACTATCGGGCAAGTTTAGGCTGCTCAATTCTCTGCCTTCCATCAAAGGATGAGATATTACTGCAGGCGGATTGTCATCAGCCCAGGCCAATGCACATCCCAGGGCTTCGGCCTCAATCTGCAAATCAAATGTAACCGGGATTCCATCAGGTTTATAAAGATTTACTGCTTCTGTCACCGCATCAACTATATAATCCGAAGATTGTAAATATTCGGTTGCTGTTTTGTTTATCAGCTTAGCTCCATGGACACCAATAAAAGGCACCCAAGGGGTTCTATCCACATCCTCTAACTTAAATGCTTTGTGTATTCTCTGTTTTCCAGTCATGATTTTCTTTTAGTTTTACTTATTTGGCAAACTCTTGCAAGTACTCAACAGCTCCCTGTGGGTTCTTGGCGTAGAAATCTGCACCAATCTGACTACAAAAATCGTTCGTAACAGGTGCTCCGCCGATTAAGATCTTCTGATCAGGGTGTTTGCCCTTGATTTCTTTTACGCTTTTTTCCATGTTCGCCATGGTTGTGGTTAATAGTGCAGACATGCCTACGAAGCAACTGGGATTATCCTCTATCGCCTGAAGAAACTGCTCGGTTTTTACATCCGTACCCAGGTTAATCACCTCCCAACCGTTTCCTTCAATCATCATAGAAACAATATTCTTACCAATATCATGTAGATCCCCAGCCACCGTACCAACCACAAAGATTCCTTTTCTTTTTACTGAGCCATCCAGAAAAAAAGGTTTCAAGTGCTCTGTAGCAGTACTCATTGCCTTTGCAGACATCAGTACCTGGGGAACGAAAACCTTGTTTTCTCTGAATTTAATACCGACCTTTTCCATGCCGACAACAAGCCCTTGTTTTAGGATCAGGTCAGCATCAATCCCTTCGGCGACAGCTTGTTTTGTCAACTCATCAACCCCATCCTGTCCCTTCATGTCAGGCGGGAAGGGTGACATTTTGTTAATTTTACCAAATTCTACGCAATGTGCAATTTTTTCCAGTAGTTCCATAGCTTTATTCTTTTAAGAGGTAAAAATTGTCTCGGCTTTATTTTCTGTTAATTTCATTCAATGTATCAATCATTGCCACAACATTTTCTATCGGCGTATTTGCCTGTATATTATGCACCGCATTAAAAACAAAGCCACCTTTTCGACCCAAAATTTCACACTGTGTTTTTACTTGTTTTTTTACTTCATCGGGCGTGCCGTAAGGGAGGACTTTCTGCGTATCGACACCACCACCCCAAAAAGCAATGCGATCTCCATACTTATCTTTTAGCAGCACCGGATCCATTCCTGTTGCATTGATTTGTACCGGGTTCATGATATCAAATCCGGATGCAATAAATTGTTCCATAAAAGACTCAATTGCGCCACAGCAGTGCTTAAACGTTTTCCAGTTTGTGTTTTTGTGAATCCAATCATTAATCTTTTTATAATAAGGCATATAAAGTTCATCATATGTTTCAGGAGAACAGAAAGTAGAATCCTGTGTTCCAAAATCCGTACCGCAAATAAAAACAGCATCAACGGTATCTCCTGCAATTGGTTTGAGCCTGGCAAGATTCTTTAATGCGATGTCCGTCTGCTTCTCAAAAATTTCATGTACATAGTCCATGCGCATAACGGTGGACATATACCACTCAGCAACATCTCGGATTCCTTTTGGGTCGCGAAGGTTCATGGCAGGCACCAAAGCAATATCACCCAAGCCTGTGCCGCCAAAGTTAGCCACCACAGCTTTGTCCGAATCTTTCACGCTGGCAATTTGCTGTTTCCAATACAAGAGGTCATCATCCGAAAGAATTCCGAATTCTTCCAGGTTGTCTTCGACTTTTAGTTGTTCTTCATCGATAGGTTTTTGGCGAACAATTGCATCAAAGAAAAAGCTGTCTTTGGGCATTTTTGCAGAGGGTTCAGCAGAGGTATCTCCTGCAGGAAAAACATAGGTAGCACCTTCATTATCGTAGCTCACATGAAAACTTTCAGGCACCAGCACCGTTTGTCCCCAATGGGTCTTGAATTCCTTCCATCCTTGTTGGGGCATGCCAAACATATTGCAAAGAGGACTTAAACCTATGGCATCAATACCAATTATCTCCATCAGATCAGGCTCAATTTCGCCTAACATCTGATAAGGTTCAATTAATTTAATTGGTTTTTGTGGCAAGGCAAAATGCGCCCTGAGCTTTTCAACGATTCTAACATGAATACCTGAAACCGGCGTCGCACCAAAATCAATAGGAACAGAAGCGGTTTCTGTATGGTTTAATGCAGCCTTAATTCTTTCTTTTCCTGTCATAATAGCTTATTTTAGAATGATCTACGGTCGATAAATTGACATTGATTTTCAATTGATATTTGTTTCTTTTCTTTTATCAAACGCACCAGACTCTTCCCCATTGCCTCAAAATCAGTAGATATCGTAGAAACACCATCCCCGATAACAGATTTTAACAACGACTCATTATAGGAAAGCAGACCAAGGTCATGTCCCAACAGAAGACCCTTTTCTTTTGCCTGAACAACGACCTGAACCATATCTTTATCGTCTATTACAATATAGCATTGTCCCTTCTCGACAATGAGTTCATCATTTCGCATGGAGGTAATCATTCTACATCTTAACTCTTCTTGCTTGCAAAAATTGCTAACCCCATCAACCAACTCAAGAGGAGGTTGTGTGGTGCTATCGCGGAAGAAAAAATTCAAACAAATATACTTTTTGACACTGTCAATATGTTGTTTTAATACAGAAGCAATGTCCTTAGAAAAATTCTGCCAAACACCTATGTGTGGTAGTGCATATGCTGCGGGTTTCCTGTCTATAAGAAAAGTCCGGTCATAAGGCAACTGTGCAATGGACTCGGTAATAGCAGGGTGATCAAATGGCGAAATAACATAATGTGTATAGTTCGCTTTGGCTTCAGTAATTAATTTATGAAAAACTTTATAATTGTAATGATGAAAAAAAAACTCTACCTCTCCCGATTCATTCAACTCCTTTTTTATTGCATCCAGCATGGGTAATTTATAGGCATTGAGGTTTGCTTCCAGCAAAAAAATCCGGTACGCTTGAGCAAGATCTTTTTTTGCTACGAAAAATCCCCGCCCTTGTTGTGCTTTAACAAGACCTTTTTCTTCAAGAATCCTAAACGCTTTTACGACTGTTTCCCTCGCCAACGAATATTGACTAGCTATTTCATTAATTGACGGGAGTTTGTCTCCTATCAACATTTCCGGATCCTGGATGAACTTCTCCAAAACATCAACAACCTGCTGATATTTTGGCACATGCGCAGAAAAAATAATATCCTCAATCCGTTCCATACAAAAACACTAAAAAAACCACACTATACTATACTGTACTACAAAGATACTAAAAAAAATTGATCAGGGTATTTTTTTCGCTATTTTCCTTTTTATGCAGGAATGGAATTGTGGTTTCGTAGAGGCATTAGCCAAAGGCATCCCGCATAGCAAGCGGCCGATTAAACAAATCAACGGTTAACCGATTCAACAAAAAAACCAGAATTATTATTCCCCCCCAAAGAGATAGGTACTAAAAGCCACTGAAAAAGCATAAGATGCGGCCAATTGTTTTCCGTTGTAATAGCGATAGACAGGGATATCAAAGATGGCTGTCAGGTTGTAGCGCTGACGAAGTGAATATGTTAATTGCGGTGAAAAGTATAATAGTGTATTGCCACTTGCCCTGATAATTTCATCATTTCGTTTGTTTTGCCATTTATGTTCATGCCTGAGTTGTCCGATAAGTGTGATATGATGTGCCTGTTCTCTTGAAAAGAATTTGAAATGCTTAGAAAAATAGAACGACTGGGTAAAAAAATCTCCAAATTCATAAACAGTTTCACTTAATGAATAGCTTTTACTGTTTGGCAGGTAGGTTTCATAACGAGTGGTATAAAAAAGGCGTATCCCTTGATAAGCATATTCTTTGACAGCCTGAAATTCGGCAGCAAAGCCATAATTACCGGTGGAAGATTGCAAATCAATTGGCACTTCCATATTGTTTTTGACTTGTGCGCCTTGACGCAGCGGGATAATGGCTCCTGCACTCATGTCTATTTCAAAACGAGCAGGTAGATTTTGGTAAACAGCATACTTAGCCAACAGAGACAAGTTGCTGAATCCACTGCCTTCTTGCTCGTTGCCACTATGATAATGATAGGTTTTGTTAAAAAAATATCCGCCACTGATTTCTGTGGTAAGTCTGTCAGAAATTCCATATCCCAGCATGTAGCCAGTATAATTATAGGTCCCTGCATAAAAAGGTAAAGCTGTTGATTCAATTCTGTTGTTCCTTTCGTAATGTACGTCAGATTGCAGATATTTGTAGTGTGTTGCAAAACGTAACATTCCTTTTTTCATCACACCAATACTTTCCGTTCCGCCAACCGGATTTCCCGGAGAGGCAAAACACTGGGAAAATAAAGGGATGTAATAAGAGAAAAAAAGAAAAACGCCGATGATAAATGCCTTAATAGACATAGATATATATTTTTTTTGTCTCTGATCTGTTTGATGCCTTTATTGTACAACTGATTTCTTTATTCCCCCTGGAACAATCAGGGGCACTATACACAACATGATCACTATGATATTCAACAAACACTCCGGCATCAGAAAACCAAAGGTATTCTAAGTTTTCACCTTTGGCTACAGCCCGGATGCTTGTCGTTTGATTGACAGTTAATGAATCCTTATCTGCTTTTAATGAAACAAATTCTTCCAGATATGAATCTTCAGCTTCTTCTTTTTCGCATGATGAAATAAGAAGCAAAAGAGCAATGGCAGAAAAAAAAGAAAAAGGTCTCATACTATAGTTATTCTTTTACGCACCGTACACTAAACGCGGCATATTTTCCAAATGAAGTATATCTGCCAATATCTGATGCAGAAGAAGAAAGGCATCTGCGATAGGCTTCATTTCCGGCTTCATTACTGGTCCAAAAATAGGTGTAAGTATCCTTATATCCGAATCCACTGACATACCGACCCGACATTTTAATTTCCAGTCCGGAAGAGCCTCCCTCTTTCATTTTTGTTCCCTGATCAGTTCCCCGCCAGGTATTATTTGACAAGGCGTCACTTTCTGACATGCCCAATGCCATTTCTGCATCTATCCAGTCCTCATCTGTACTGATACGCCATCCGGTAGGGCAGATGCCCTGTGTGCCAACAACGGTAGTATAATCCATCATTTCGTTCCATTGGTAAAGCCCGCCGTGTGTGTCACAATTACTTTCCTGATCGCTGTAACAATATTTTTCTATTATTTCATTGTCTGATTGTGTTGTCGCAGCAAGTGTCATTTCTCCATGGTTCAGGTTTTCTGCAAACCAACACACACCATTGATTTCCACCGTGGCATAACTTTGTCCGTCACGATCATCAACAAAGTCGTCACCGCAGGTAAATGGGGGAGGACCGGTTTCTTCAAAAGTGATGGAAACGGTGGCACTGTCAGCACCTTCTTCATTGACAAGTTTCCATTGGAAAACATAGGTATCATATGATTCGGCATAAAATAATGTATTGGGGTCTGTTGTGTTCACAATTGAGCCGGGAAGAGGACTCAGCAAGGACCATGTACCTGTTGCTCCCGGTGGCAGATTGCCCTGTAATTGCACAACAAGTGAGTCGTAAACAGTTTTATCGTTCCCGGCATTTGCTACCGGAGGTTTTGCAGATTCAAGAAAGGTAATTGAAATATTGTCGTTGGTTTTGGATGAGTTGGCATAAACTTCCCAGGAAAGAAGGTATGTTTCATCATAATGTCCGCTAAACTTGGAATTTGGATCATATGGATTGGACAGATTTCCCCCGGAACCTGATAAAATTGTCCATTTTCCGGTACCTGATTCCGGAGTTTTGGCATATAAATGAATGACCAGAGTGTCATAAACAATTGTATCTTTTCCCGCAAATGCAGTAACTTCAACTGTTTCTTTTTCGCATGAAACCAAACAAGCAATCATTGCAAAAAGAACTAATAAAAAACCAAACAGGAAATTTGTTTTTTTCATAGTTAGTCAAAAAGTGAAAAACACATATTAAAACATCTATTCAGATTGCTAATGTACAAAATAAAGAATTGAAAAGCAAATTCTTCTGTTTGTTTTTATTTACTAAAGATGATTATTGTGAGTTTAGACTCAGGTTAAATTAAGAATCCCTCTCTTTAAAGGGGAACGATAACAGAGAGGGATTCTTATTTGTGTGGGGAAGGTATCTTTAATAATTCTCCTTCCATATGCAAGGAAAAATATTGCATATTGCTTCGGGTATAAACATCAATTTTTAACTAATCATTAATTATAAAGTAATAGTACATACAATAAATTAAAATAAGAGAGAAAAGAACTATACAAAATATAAAACCACACTATGCAAAACTTCAATTGACTTGTTTTGTGTGAGTTTTATTTAAGAGAGAAGAAGCAAATGGCAAAAAAATCACCGGATTTTTTTTGCCATCAATAAAAATATTGTACTTTCATTGATAAATCTTAACATATTTTAATATAAACACAAGCTCATGGCTTCACTCGTCACAACATTTAGCATTATGGCAGCTATTTTTTCCTGTCTTTTTTGGTCATTACTTCTTCTCCCGGATGTAATTAATCGTTCATCATCAAAACGTTATGGCTTTCTGCTTCTCTTGGTCTCTGTTTTTGTTTTTGGCATGATCTATGCCAAAACACATGAGATGTTGCCCTTATTTACTTCTCTTTTTCCTTTACATGTGTTTTTTTCCCTCAGCATGTTTCCTTTGGCTTATCTGTTTATTCATACCTTAACCAACAGCGGACCACTTTACCGGCATCAGTATATGAAACACTTTATAATACCCTTAGGTTTTGCGGTAGTGATTGCATTTTTTATTTATTTTGGAATGGATACAACAGAGAAAGAACAGTTTATTGCATATCATTTGTCAGGTGGGGGTGTGTGTAATATGCCTTTTGATGTCGCAACCCGGATACATTGGTTGGGAAGATTGTTTTATGTTTTTCAAATTATTGCTTACACATATCTGATCCGGAATGATTATAGGAATCATTTAAAGAAAAGTCAGGATATATTTTCCAATACGGAAAGTGCAGATTTGCCATGGTTGGTCAGTTTGGCTTATCTTTATCTGCTTGTTTTCTTTGTACATCTGATGGCACAATTGACAAGCAGTTCATTTATTGCATCGCATCAATATATTAACACCTTTTCATATGTAAGTTTTGCATTTCTTGCATTTTTCTCCGGGTTTCATGTGACCAGTCAACGCCAACTTTTTTATTTTCACATGGAACGTTTTGAATCATTACAAACAGGAAGGAAGGAGCTTCGGTTAATAAAAAAGGAGGATATTGAAAAATATTTAGTGGAGCACAAACCTTTTTTAAATCCGGATTATTCTTTATACGATATGTGTATTTATTTTGCTGTTAACCGAAACGTTCTTTCGAATTTGATCAATAACGAATTTGGCATGAATTTCCGTTCTTTGGTGAATTTGTATCGCCTGAAAGAAGCAAAATTACTTATTGAAGAGGAAGCGTTAAAGAATAAGGATATTTCTCTGGAATATATTGCTGCCAAATCCGGATTTAATACTTACACAACATTTTCCCGGGTATTGAAAGAAAAAACAGGAAAGTCGCCAAGTGAATTAAGGAATGAATTGATTTTCCAATAACGCGTATTTGTCCGGAAACTTTTTTCTTTTTGTTTCGTTTAATAATCTTATATCAAAAAAAATCCTGAATTCTAAAAAAACATCATGCTCGATTTTTTTAAAACGTTCAGCATTATTGCCACCATTTATGCTTGTTTATTTTGGGCTGTTGCTATGTTCATTCCTGCAATAAAAAGATATGGGGCACGTCTGTTTGTGTTTTTTATTTTCCTTTTTTCTACTTTTGTTTTTATCATGATGTATGCCAAAATACATCAACATTTTGATTTTTATAGCAGTTATCTTCCCATCCATGGGTTTTTCACCTTTTCTTTGTTTCCTCTTTTTTTTCTTTATGTATATACGCTAACAAAAAGCACCTCTTCATTCAACAAAAAACACCTTTGGCATTTTCTGTTTCCTCTTATATATGCTGTTTTGGTATATTTTGTTTTACACGTGTGGATGGACAAACAAGAGCGATATTTTTTTGTTTCCGAAGCAGTCGGGGGGCATATATTGCCCGGATTGCGATTTCAGTTTGCCTTCTATACCTATCGTATCGGCAAGATGATTTATGTAATACTTAGCATTGTCTATGTCATCTATATTTACAAGATATACAAACGTCACATGAAGCGTAGTGCCGAGTTGTTCTCCAACGAAGAATCCGCTAATATAAAATGGATTCGTACATTGGCGGTCCTTTTTGTTGTGCTGTTTATGGCACACCTTGCCATACAGATTCCCGGAGATGCTTTTGTTGCGGAGAATAAATTGCTCGTGGGGGGATCCTATTTATCGTTTGCTGTTTTTTATTTTACCCTGGGATATTACAGTTTTCAACAAAAACAATTGTATTTGCCTTTTTCGGAACAATATGACAAGGAACAAACAAGGACAAAAGTACTGAAGAAACGAAATATTATTGAATATTTCAGTCTTAATAAGCCTTATCTGGATCCTGATTTTAGTTTGTATGATATGTGTGCATTTTTTGATACCAACCGGACGTATTTATCAAGTCTGATTAATCAACAGTTTGGAATGAATTTCCGTTCGCTTGTAAATACCTATCGACTTGAAGAAGCAAAGACCTTGTTGTTAAAAAGTCGCCTCGCCAGCCAACCTGTTTCATTAGAATACATCACCTACAAATCAGGATTTAACTCGTACGCTACTTTTGCACGGTTTTTTAAACAGTCGGAAGGAATTTCCCCATGCGATTACAGGGAAAAGATAGCAAATTCATCTCATAAGAGTTAAAGAATCAATTACATCTGTTATTGATATTCTGCTTCTCCTCCCAGTCTGGTTTTTAATGTTTGCATTTCGGGGGATCCCGTGATCACAGTATATCCTCCTGTAGAAACTTTTCCTGTGAGCTCTTTTGTTGTGTTTACTTTGGCAAGCCCGTTTCTGACAACAGAAAGTATGGTTTTTTCAGATGTGAGTTCCAGGGCATCATATACACCTCCACCTCTTGCCGTTACTTCCTGACTTCTGACCGATCCTTTGATCATGATCAATGAACCGGCTACGACATCTGCTTCAATTTCGGATGCTTCAATTTCTATGTCCATATTTCCTCCATTAAGTGCTGAAAGTTTGATGATATCTGTTACAAGAGGTGTTTGTGTAAATATTTTTGCTCCATTGGCTGACCGGACTTCAAAGATCGGTTCGGCATAAATAAGGGATATCCTGATAGGAATATCTTTGGTAAAACTGACTTTTGTGCGAATGTAAAGGATTCCTTCTTTTACTTCAGCCTCAAAATCGTTGAGGTCAATCCCAGAATCAATGCTTCGTATTTCAACTTTGTTTGTTTCTCCCGGAATCATATCAACACTGATATTTCCATATACAGAGATGTAGTTGAAAGGATTGAGCTCTTTACCCGGAACGGAAGCCTGCAAAAGAAAAGGAATGCACAATAAAAGATAAAACAAGGTGTTTTTTTCGAGTATTTTCATTTTTTTTGTTTTTAAGTGGTTGATTTTTTTGTGTCTATAAAATTATACTCTTTTGAACATAAACTTTATTGCAATTGCATAAACGTAAATATTTTTATTTTGTTATTAATTATGGTTCTACCCTTATTTTAATGGTTAAATATTTAAATTATATAAGACACTGTTAAAATATTGTTGTAAATATAAACAAAGACAAGCTTTCATTAAATTTTGCTTCGCAAGAGATAAATGTTCGTGGTAGAACCTTAATTATATTGATGGTAATTAAGTAAAAAAGGTTTTACTGTTTGACAAATAATTTTTTTCGGACGAAATCGTTAACTTTGAACATTCATTAATTTAAAAACGGATTATGCATTATAAAAAGAAATTTTGTTTTTATGTACTCTTTCTTCTGTCCGGAATCGTATCAGCCCAACAGATGTTTTTTGATCAGAACACGATAAAAATGGCTCGTGTGATTTATAGCATCAATAGCCTTTATGTTGATTCGACCAATATAGATAAATTGGTGGAAGCAGGAATTGTTAAAATGCTGAAGGAACTGGACCCCCACTCAACTTATGTTGATAAGGAAGAAGTGAAAGAGATGACAGAATCTCTTGAAGGAAATTTTGAAGGGATTGGGGTAACTTTTAATGTGTTGCAGGACACAATATATATTATTTCGCCTATTTCCGGAGGACCTTCAGAAAAAGTAGGGATCATGGCGGGAGACAGAATCATTGAAATTGAAGGGGAGAATGTAGCGGGTGTCGGAATTACCGGGAAAGGAGTGCGGGATAGATTGTTGGGGGAAAAAGACACAAAGGTGGAAGTCGGAATTAAACGTAAGGGAATAAAAGAATTAATTTATTTTACAATTACCAGAGATAAGATACCGATATACAGCAGGGATGCCTATTATATAACACATGATAGCATAGGGTATATAAAATTAAACCGTTTTTCTAAAAATACCATTGATGAATTCCTTGAAGCAATAGATGAGTTGCAGGATTTGGGGATGAAGCATTTGATTCTTGATCTTAGCGGGAATGGTGGCGGGTATCTTGAAATAGCATTTATGCTGGCGGATCAGTTTCTGAGAAGTAAACAATTGATCGTATATACGGAAGGGCTTAACAGTCCCCGGCAGGATTTGTATGCGACCGGAAAAGGGGTGTTCAAAAAAAATAAAGTTGTTGTTATGATTGATGAAGGTTCTGCTTCTGCGAGTGAAATTGTGGCAGGCGCTGTTCAGGATTGGGATAGAGGCGTTATTGTTGGCAGAAGGTCTTTTGGTAAAGGACTGGTACAAAGACCTGTCGAGCTTCCGGACAGTTCCCTGATAAGGCTTACTGTAGCAAGATACCATACTCCCACCGGAAGAAGCATACAGAAACCTTACGAGGAAGGTATTGAAGCTTATAGTAAAGATATCATCAATCGGTATAATTCAGGAGAACTTACTTCGCGGGATAGTGCACATTTTCCGATTGATGAAAAATATGAAACCCTGATGAATAAGCGGACAGTTTATGGTGGTGGAGGTATTATGCCGGATTACTTTGTTCCGCTGGATACGACAAAAGCAACAGTTTTTTATCGAAATGTTGTTTCTAAAGGTCTCCTAAACAGGTTTACACTGAATTATGTTGACAGAAACAGGAAAGCATTACAAAAAAAATATCCGGACTTCGATATGTATGATGAAAAGTTTCAGATTGATGATACTATGTTTGAGGAATTTTTAAAACTTGCAGAAGAAGAAGATGTTGATGTTACAGATCTGGAAGATATCGATGAGTCAAAGGAATATATTGTAATGGTGTTTAAAGCATTTATAGCGAGAGATCTTTTTGATAACAATGCTTTTTACCGGGTGTTTAATCGTGACAATGATATTTATTTGAAAGCTGTTGAGATATTGACAACTCACAACCTGTATGAGAACAAGCTCCTAAGACAATAAAAAAATACCGGATTTGATGCAAAGGAAATGGCTCCCTCTTTTAATTACCAACTATCTTGGGGTCTTTAATGATAATTTTTTAAAGATCATTATTTGCTTGGTGTCAGTACTTTGGTTATCTGATCAGAAAAATTCCGGACTTTTAATCTCGGGTGCTTCCGGACTATTTGTTTTGCCTTATTTGCTTCTTTCTCCTTTGGCAGGGAGGTACGCAAAGTTGTATGCCAAAGTACGGATACTCAGGCTGGCAAAACTTGCTGAAATTCCTATCATGTTAATCGCTTCGATTGGATTTTTAACAGAATCGCTTTTTCTTGTGTTGTTGTCTCTTACTTTCATGGGGATTCAAAGTGCACTTTATTCCCCATCAAAATATAGCCTGATAAGGGATACCGGAGGTGAGAAGGAGGTTCCCTTTGGTACGGGAAGTATGGAAATGACCACTTTTTTCGGGGTTCTTACCGGTACAATTGCTGCATCTCTTCTTTCAGAAAAAAATAATGCATGGGTATTTCTTTTGGTTTTTATGGGATTTGCTTTTTCCGGATATTTGGGAAGCCGCTATATAAAAGCCGGAGAGCCAAAACCAAAAAAACATGATGAGACAACAGTCAACCCCTTGCTTTATCTTATTCGGGCATTTAAAGAGGCCAGGCAAATAAAAGGTTTAAATACCGTTATTTTTTCTCTTGGTTTTTTTTGGTTGATTGCGCTTATGTTACAGATGAATATTCTTGAACATTGTCCTGTCCATTTTGGCATGAATCCCACGGAAACAGGATTGGTGATGGCAATGGCAGCCGTTGGAATAGCCATAGGAAGCTATCTTGCCGGGGTAATCTCCGGAGAACAAATAAACATGAAGTTATCAGAAATAGGCTTGATGGGAGTCATTGTTTCTATTACCACCTTGTTGTTTATTTCTCTTTCACCGCTTGGCTTTACAATCCTGATCTTTTTCACAGCTTTTTTCAGTGGGTTGTTCAAAATACCGCTCAACGCATGGATACAGGTACAGGTAAAAGGAAGAGAACTTGGGGGCATGATCGCTTACCAAAATATGGTGGAATTTCTTTTTCTTCTTGTGGCTTCAGTTCTTTTTGGAATTCTTATTCATTTTTTTGATACGACTGTTATTTTTGGTGCTGTTTGTGTAATAGCCCTTGCTGCTTTTTTTCTCCTGAAGAAAAAAAAGCAGGTCATGGCAAAAAAACAATTTTGTAATTAAAAACAACTTTTGTTTTTTCGGGTACCATAATGTTATTTTTTTCGTTACATTTTAGAATATATATTGATAAACTTGATTGTAGGTAATCTATACAGAAATGTTAAAACAACAACTCAAACAAAAACAACTTCAAAAGCTGACACCCCAACAGATTCAGGTGATCAAACTTTTGGAAATTCCAACCTTTCAACTTGAGGAAAAGATCAAGCAGGAACTGGAAGAAAATCCTATATTGGAAGAAGGGAGAACGGAAGACGACACTGAAATTGAAAAAGAGGAAGAAGATAATAATGATAATGGGGAAGAATTTAGCCTTGAAGATTATATGCAGGATGATGAAATACCTCAATATAAAACACGTTCTAATAATTATTCCGAACATGATAAAGGAGAAGGGATTCCTTTTTCTGTGGATTTGACTTTCCATGAATTTTTGAAAGAACAAGTATGTTTACTGCCTCTTCGGGAACATTCCAAACGCTTGATTTCTTACCTGATTGGAAATATTGATCATGATGGCTATTTAAGAAGAAACCTGCAGGCGATAGCTGACGATTTGGCGTTCAATGAAGGAATTGAAGCTTCTGCAGAAGAAATAGCAGATGTCTTGACCACATTACAGGAATTAGATCCTCCGGGGGTTGGTGCCCGGAATTTGCAGGAATGTTTGCTTCTTCAAATACAAAGAAAAGACAGATCTGAAAAAGATGTTGATCTTGCTTGTGATATCTTGGAAAATTATTTTGATGAATTTACAAAAAAACATTATGATAAAATATTGGATCGTACCGGTGTTACCGAAAAAAGGTTGTCTGGTGCTTTGAATGAAATACTAAAACTTAATCCGAAACCCGGTACTTCATTTGGTGATAGTGCAAGAAATGAAAACCATGAAAATATCATTCCTGACTTTATTCTGAATAACCAGGATGAGATTATGACACTTTCACTTAATGCAAAAAACATTCCTGACCTGCAGATAAATCGTTCTTATGCAGAAATATTACATAAGCGAGGAAAAAAAATTTCATCAAAAGAGAAAGAAACAATGATGTTTGTAAAGCAGAAGATGAATTCAGCCCAATGGTTTATCGAAGCCATCAGGCAGCGTCAGAAAACGATGATGGATACCATGAATGCCATATTGGATTTTCAGCATGATTATTTCGTGGAAGGAGATGAGGCTTTGTTAAAACCAATGATACTTAAAGACATAGCAAACATAACAGGATATGATATATCAACTATCTCACGTGTTGTAAGTAGTAAATATATTCAAACGCATTTTGGTACGTTTAGTCTTAAATATTTTTTTTCCGAAGGACTCCAAAAAGAAGATGGGGAAGAAGCTTCTTCGAGAGAAATTAAGTATATTCTCAAAGAGAGTATTGAAAAAGAAAATAAAAAACGCCCACTAACAGATGAAAAACTGACGTCTATATTAAGAGAAAAAGGCTATGCCATAGCAAGACGGACTGTAGCAAAATATAGGGAACAAATGCAAATTCCGGTGGCAAGGTTGAGAAAAGGATTATAAAGGTTAATTTTTTGAAGAGACAAGCTCCGGTAAATCTTTCCTGGCAACTAACATGTATTTATTGTCTCCCATGGGAAAATATCCCAGATCATAACAAAATTTGACTGTTTTGCCGTTTTCATTGTAAAGGGTGTTCGTGAAATAGTCAAACCGAAATCCTTTATATGCAAATTCATCATGATGAAAAATTGTTTTTTTTTCCTCTGTTTTCAGTGTATATAGAATTCGCCGGTTTTTCCTTAAAGTATTATTAATATTTCTGATGTAATTTGTTTCGTCTCTGTTTAAGAAATTGTTGTAAAGGGTTCTGCAATAATCACAACAAAACTTCTTGTCAGATCGCCCGGTAAAAGGATCACCACAATGCAAGCACTGCTTTTTCATAATAATTTTAGTATGTCAGGTTAATAAAGGATATACAAAAATAGTGAACAGGAAGAAACTACCAAGAAAAAAATAATTTATTTTTAATTGTGGGGAGATGCACATTGTAAATAGTGGGTCTTAAAAGTAATGAAACAAAACCTTACCTGATAAGCGTAATTGTTCCTGTTACAGGATTATCAAACCCTTCAACATGTAGAAAATAAAAATAGCTTCCATCAGGAAGAGGTTTTCCTCCCTTTGATCTGCCATTCCAGTCATTTGCATAGGCATTGCTGAAATAAACCAACCTTCCGTGCCTGTCAAACACTTCTAAGTGTGCCGGAGGATAATGTTCCAGGTCTTTGAAAATCCAATGATCATTATACCCATCATTGTTCGGACTAAAAGCATTGAAAATTTTTAAACAATGGTCTTTTTTTGTATGTATTGAAAAGGAGAGCGGATAGGAACATTCCATACTGTCAATAAGTGTCAATTTATATTTTTTTGCCAACAGGTCATCAATATAAAGGGTACTGTCAAATATATGGGTATAGTAATCCACTTCAAGAGCGTAAGGGGCGGTTCCTCCTTTCGCCCGCAAAGATAATTTTCCGTTTGGTTTTTGTGCACAAGACGATTTTGCTGTTTCCAATTCTATGGTAATTGGTTCGGGACAAGGAACTTCAACAATAGTATCTTTGGCACAAAGATTCTTATCATAAACAGTAACAGCATAGAATCCCCGGGAAAGATTATAGATTGCTGAATCTTCGCTATGTCCATAGCCATCCCAATGATATGTATAGCCGGGAACACCGCCTGAAGCAGATGCCCATACCATTCCATCATTGGTTTCATAACAATATGTTGAAATACCTTCGGCTTTTATCTTTAGCTTTTCCGGTTCATTAAGGCTTACGGAGCCGCTTGCTGTACAACCCCGGTCATCGCGTACAAGAAGCTCATAAACACCGGCTTTCATGTTTTCACGTAAAGGGTGGTGCATCAATGTATCATTCCAGATAAAATCAACAGAATCAGATGCGTCTGTCAGATCAACAAAAACACTTCCGCTGGCAGAATCTTTACAGGAAACATCATACCCGTTAAAATCAGATACAACATTAATTTTCAGATCGATAGGCAGAGGTTTGCCAATAAGGGCACTATCGCTTATAGAACAGTTGTTATTGTCTGTAACAGTAACAAAATAAGTGCCGATTGTTAATTGCGTGTTTTTTGCATTACTTGTGTTGTCACACCAAAGATAATTATAGCCACCTGACCCGCCTGATGCTTCGGCCAACGCACTGCCTGCAGAATCATCCACACAAGAGATATTATGAGATTGTATTGTGATTTTTAAGGAATCAGGTTCATTCAGTGATATTTCTAAGATATTTGAACAATTGGCAGTGTCCGTTACCGAAAGGGAGTATAAACCTGCTTTCAGTGAATAAATATCTTCTTCATATGCTTCAAATCCATCAGGTCCTGTCCATTGATAATCGAATAAATATGAAGGTCCCGAACCGTAAATATCAGGGGTAATGTATCCGTCATTATCTCCATGACAACTTATTGCAAAGCCGTTGTAATCTGATGTTGTCGGTCCCCATTGTATAGGATCAGGGGCATTGACAGCAATGCCTGAGAGTTGAAAAGAACAATTATTCTCATCTGTAATGGTTACAGAGTAACTGCCTTTGATCAAGTTGTCAATATCTTTTCTTTCAGCATAAAAACCACTGGGACCATTCCATACGTAAAAATATTCCGGTGTTCCTCCACCGGGGTGCAGTTCAATTTGTCCGTCTGAACCACCGCTGCAGTCAATTTCCGTGATACTCGTGTTTGCTGTGAGTGCAGAGGGTTGTGCTAAGATTATTGTGTCAGACACAGTACACCCAAAAAAATCTGTGATACTTACAGTATAAGTCCCTGCTTGTAAGCCATGGATAATATTCCCGCTTTGTCCGTCAGACCAAACAAATTCTGTGTTTCCATCATCAAAATGAGGATATCCATAAGCACCTCCATTTACAAAGGCTTCAGAAGAACCTGTAAAGGCATTGTGACAGGTAATATTCCATCCTCCATTATAAACAGAAGGCGTTATATCACTTTGTAAAGCCGCCGTTACTTCTATATGGACAATTTTATCAAATTGTGTTCCATAAGAGCAGTTACCTGCACCTGAAACAGGTTCAATATAAGGGTGATATCTGTATTGAATCCATTGGATGTTTTCTGATTTGTTGTGTAAAAACTGTGTTGATGAAGACAATTCGTTAAGTGCATTCTCAGCATAATAACCGGATAAAAGAGAGGTGTCTGTGGATACTGTATCAACAGATAGGTCATACATAAGCGTTCCTGTTGTTTGTGAAAGTTCTGTCAGCGACAGAAGAAGCGATTCTTTATGGCAGAGGGTGTCTCTCGAAACAATGGCATCTATCTCAGGATAAGGATCCACAGTAACAGAAATACTGTCAGTTTCCCCTTCGCAAACAGAACCGTTAGAGAGAATGCTATAACTTGTTATAATATATTGAAGATTTTGTGGTGTATCCCGGTGATTGATCAATTGTTGGCTTGTTGTATCAGAAAGACCAAGAGATGAGACTTGTTCATGTCCTGATATAATGGTGGGGTCAGTATTGTTTACCGTAACATCATAGCGAAACTCGTTCGAATAATTTGATGAGGTTTGGACAAACAATCTGATCTGGTCTTCATTGCACAAAGTATCAAAGGACAAAAGAGGAGTAACCTTTACTTCCGGGTCGATCCAAATGGTTGCTGTATCTGTGTAGCCGTCATATATATTTTCATTATTAGATGCCTGGCAATATCCTGTTATTAGATATTTCACTTTTTTAACGCTGTCCGAGTGGTTGCTTATCATGTCTGTGATAATGGTGTTGGAAGCTAACTCTGAGGTGTCAGATTGGATGACAGATAATCCGTTATCCGGCAGGATAGAATAACGAAAAAGGGCTTCCTGTGTAAGTGCGGTACTGGTTGAGATTTCTAAACCGGTAGTCCCTTCACTGCAGATGGTATCAGTAAGGGGAGAAATAACCGGCTGGATGGAAGGCTCAACCCATACCCGAATGGTATCTGATATTGCAGAATAGCAGGTAGGTGAACCATCTTGTCCTATCAGATAAGATTTATATGCATAGCGTATTTTTTGAGATTGTGCAGTGTGATTTGATAATACCTGGAAAATAGTGTCTGTTGTTCTGTAATCCGACACATCTGAATAACCTGATAAATGAGCAGGATTGTCAGGAATGGCTTCTACATTATAATGAATGCCAATGGTTGGGGATATTTCTGTTCTTGCTATTAAAGATGTTGGTGCATTATTGCAGATTGTATCGTTTAAGATTGGGAATAAGAGAGCAGGGTCAGGTTCTATATGCAGTTCTGTATTGACAGGTGTTCCATAACATGTGGAATGAGAAAGTTCGATAAAAGGTGTTGCTGTGTATTGGATTTTTTGTGATCTTGGTGAAATATTGTACAAGCTGTCTGTAAAGACACTGTCGATAAAAATGTTTTGTGAAGGAGAAATGAAAGCAAAAGAATCGGGGTTCTCAGCTGTTCCGGAAATTTCAAGAAAAGCTTTCCCTGATTTATGCGAAGAAACTTCAGAATAGCTGAGTGTGAAGGGAGAAAGGTTACAAAGGGTGTCAGCCAAAAGGTCGGGAGTTACAGTTATTGTAGGCTCAACCCATACATCAAAATAAATAGTTGGTCCGGTGCAAACATCTTCTACATCGGTATTATGGTAGTGGGGCGTGATTGCATAGACTACTTTCTCAGGATTGTTGCTGCTGTTTTGAAGTGTCTGGGATATGGTGAATGGTGCTGATACGGAGGCATGTCCGGTGTGACCTGTTACATTAACAGATGCGATTGTGTTGATAAGTAAATAAGTTTTTAGGGTTGAAGTGGTTTCCGGTGTGATGGTGAAAGAAATTTCGCTATTGTTACAGATGGTATCTATTGCTCTGTCTGTTATCACTTCGGGAACAGGATCAACCAAAACAAGAAGGTTCGTATCCAACACTTTACATCCATTGGGAGCATGCCCTTGAATATTATATTCGAATAAGATACCATGCGTTGTATCGTTTGATAATGTTTGACTACCTTCTCCGGAATTCACAAGGGATCCATTCAGGTCGCCATTTAATCCCGGATAACTCCCGACAGGTTCCCAGTTATATGATACGGAACCAATGTTGGCCTGTAGCCAAAAAGTGTTGGTATGACCACTGCAAAGTGTATCATGGTATTGATCTGCCCAACTTGGAGTAGTTGCGTAAGAAAGTGTTACTATAGCAGAGGCACTGTCTGTTTTGCCATGAATATCTGTGACATACATCCAAACTTCATTGATCCCGATATGATTGCAATCAAAAGTGGCTTGACTTAGTATAACAGTATCTATAGGACAGTTGTTTTGGATGCTTTCTGTCAGATCCAGCCCTGAAATGGTGATTTCACTATTGGGATCAGAAAGGGATCGGGAAATATCTTTTGTGTTAATAATTATTTTGTGTGTATCAAGGACGTGCACTTCACTTGTACATGTTGCCTGATTGCCTGTTGCATCTTCAATAGTTAAGATGATATGATTGATACCAAGGTGATTACAATTGAAAGTGTATTGTGATAATGTCCTGAAGGTGACGTTGCAATTGTCAGAACTTTCGTTATTTATTTTGTCAGCTGAAATTGAGGCTTCCCCTGTATCGTCAAGATAAATATTTAAAGAAGAATGACACAGCGCAATAGGGTTCGTTGTATCTACAAATACTGTTGGCTTATTTTTCAATATGACGGTGAGGGTGTCTTCCCTTGTTGCTTTCAGATAGTAAATTGAGGAGGAAAGTGGAGCAACTTTAAAAGCAAGATCACCTCCTGTCCCTGTTTTTGAAGAGCTAACAGAATCATCTGTTGATTCAATGAATAATTGGTAAGAAACATCAGCTTCGGATAAGGATACAACAATCTCACCAGTATCAGCCGGACAAATTTCGGAATCTGATACCTGTAAGGTACTGTCAGGTAACTGACCGGATATCAGGAGCGCATTGCTCATAAATATTAAGACAGTTGCCAACAAATAAAACTTCCCGTTCGTTATTTTCATAAACGGTATTTTGTTATAATATTCTTCAAATTATTAACTGTAGAAGAATAAAATATTAAGATACAATAAAGATAC
>CAYSRH010000002.1:0-23800 GCA_964433245.1 uncultured Bacteroidales bacterium
TACTTACAGATATATTACTTCAGGACCGGTTCGCTCGGTATTTGAACTTAAATTTGAAGATTTTACTATCGGCAATGATGTGTACACAATCACACATCAAATCACCATATGGAAAGGAGATTACAGGTATGAGAGTAAAGTCTGGTTAGAGGGGGGGGATGGAACGGAGCATCTTGTTACCGGTATTGTGAATATGAAATTAAAAAATAATGACACTTTATATAAAAATATGCATGATGGATTTGTTTCTTTAATTACGCACGATAAGCAAGCAGATGCCGGTGAATATTTGGCTTTGGGTTTGCTTATTCCCGAAAACAATTTCCTTTATTCAGAACGTACTCCTGATAGTGGAGAGGGGATTGTTCAGTCATATTATGCTGTACTTAACAATGAAAGCTATCCGGTTACCTTCTACTTCTATTCCGGATGGGAAAAAACAGATCAGCACTTTGCTAACAAAAGTTATCTGTTGGAAATCATTGAATCAGATATAAACTTGAAACACTAATTTAAAATTTTACATTATGAAACAAACTATTGTTGTTGTCGCGATTGCCCTATTGACTCTTGCCTGCGGAAGAGAAACCTATGAATTTCCTTTTCTTAATCCCACGCTCAGCGTAGAGGAGCGCGTGGATGATCTTGTATCCAGAATGACTTTGCAGGAAAAAATTGACCAGCTCAATTATGAAGCACCAGCTATTGAACATCTCGGTGTACCTGCTTATAATTACTGGAACGAGTGTTTACATGGAGTGGCCCGTAGTGGCTTGGCAACCGTTTATCCCCAAGCCATCGGGATGGCTGCCTCATTTGACAGCGATTTGTTTTTTGATGTAGCTGAAGCGATCTCAATGGAAGGTAGAGCCAAATACAATTACTTTCGTAAACAGGATAAAAGAGGAATCTATCAGGGGATAACCTTTTGGACACCGCATATTAATATTTTCAGAGACCCCAGGTGGGGACGCGGAATGGAAACATATGGAGAAGATCCCTTCCTGACAGGAAAACTTGCTGTGCAATTCATTAATGGTATTCAAGGCGATGATCCCAATTACCTTCGTGCTGTGGCAACGGCCAAGCACTTTGCCGTTCATAGCGGACCAGAACCCGACAGACACTCTTTTAATGCAGATGTGAGTGAATTCGACCTTTGGAATACGTATTTACCTGCATTTAAAATGGCCATTGAAGATGCTGATGTCGCTTCTGTGATGTGTGCTTACAATCGTTTTCGTAATAAAGCATGCTGTGCCAGCGATCTCTTATTGCAGGATATCTTACGCAATCAATGGAAATTTGATGGTTATGTTGTTACTGATTGTTGGGCTTTGCTTGATTTCTATAAAGAAGGACATCACGAAATTGTTACTTCTGAAACACAGGCAGCTGCTTTGGCTTTTAAAGAAGGGTCAGACCTGAATTGCGGGAGTGTTTCTCCTTATTTGGCAGAGGCTGTTGACAGTGGCTTCATTACCGAAGCTGAAATTGAAATTCCTTTAAAACGTGTTTTAACAAGTCGCTTCAAAATGGGGATGTTTGACCCCGAAAATATGGTGTCCTTCAATGAAATTCCTCATAGTGTTGTTGATAGTGAAGAGCATCAGCAACTCGCTCTAAAAATGACAGAAAAATCAATGGTACTGCTGAAAAATGAAAATAACATGCTGCCACTGAGCAAGGAACTTAAGAATGTAGCTGTTATAGGACCCAATGCTGATGATGTTGAGGTTTTGCTGGCTAACTACAACGGCATCCCTTCGAATCCTATTACGCCTTTGCAAGGAATTAAGGATATGTTGCCTAATGCAACGGTTAACTATGCGATGGGAGCCAGGCATGCGGAAGATCTGCCTGTACTGAAAGCGATCCCTGCTGAGTTTCTCTTTACTGATGAAACGATGAATCAGTCAGGATTGCAAGGAGAATATTTTGACAATACAGAGTGGGAGGGAGAACCTTTGTACACCCGAATTGATGAAACGGTTGATTTTTACTGGTGGGACAAAGTGCCTTTTGAGGATATGGATGAAGATAACTTTTCTGTTCGATGGACAGGGGTTATTGTGCCACAGGAAACCGGAAAATATGCTATTGGTGCCCAGGGATACTATGCATATCAATTATTTTTAGATGGAGAGCGTTTGATTAACTACAAAACCAATCATCATGCACTCAAAAAATATGAGTTTGTTGAGTTGGAGGCGGGAAAACCTTACGAAGTTAAAATAGAATATTATGATACACATGGTGAGGCTGAGATGCGACTCATGTGGGAGAAACCTCGTGATAACCTTCTGGCTGAAGCTGTTGAGATTGCTAAGGATGCAGATGTTGTTATTATGTGTATGGGATTGTCACCGAGGTTAGAAGGCGAAGAAATGCCTGTGCGTGTTGAGGGATTTGACGGAGGAGACCGTGTAATTATTGGCTTGCCTGAAGTTCAAACTGAATTGATGAAGGTCATTAATGCACTTGGAAAACCTGTGGTGTTGGTATTAATGAATGGTAGCGCTGTGGAAATTAACTGGGCTGATGAGAATATCCCGGCGATCCTCGAAGCATGGTATCCCGGACAAGCCGGAGGTGCTGCGATTGCCAATGTGTTGTTTGGAGAGCATAATCCGGCCGGACGCTTGCCACTTACCTTTTATAAGTCGGTAAACGATTTACCTGCGTTTGATAACTACGATATGCTGGGACGAACTTATCGTTATTTTGAAGGTGAGCCTTTGTATCCGTTTGGATTCGGTCTAAGCTATACTACTTTTGACTATGATGAACCTGTGTTGACTGCTTCAACCATCAAAGCAGGAGAATCTACTACCCTAACCGTCTCTGTTACAAATAGTGGAGAACTTGCCGGTGACGAAGTGATACAGCTATATATCAAAGATCTGGATAGTAAGGAACAGCGACCAATCAAGACACTGAGAGGTTTCACCCGTACACATTTTGCTGTAGGCGAAACAAAGGAAATTATTTTTGAACTTGGTGCTGAACAATTACAGTTTTATAATGTTGAAGAGAAACAATATATGGTTGAATCCGGACGTTATAAAATTATGGTGGGTAAATCATCAATGGATAAAGATTTGAAATCGGTGATGCTTACTGTTGAATAAAGGGTTAATGTTTAAAAGGGGAAAGAGGGGACGAGCGATTGTCCCCTCTTTTTTATTTTCCATTTTCTCTTTTTATACTATGGGTAGTAAAGGGACAGGATTCTCTTTCGGTAATGTCAGTTGACTCTATTGCGGATACCTTGTCATCATCGCTCGAGCTACAAAAACAAGAAAGCCTTAAGCCTGCACATGTGATTGAAAAGCATAGAGTTTTAAAAGACGCCTTTCCCATCGCTCAGTATGGATCAGAAGGAGCCAGCGGGGTGGTCATTATAAAAACAAAGTAATGTAATATACCAAAGTTTTATTCCGGAAACTGAAAATAATTTTTTGCGTTGTTGTAGCTGATATCTTCAACCATTTTACCCAAAAATGCCATATCACCGGGTAATTCCCCATTTTCTACATCACTTCCAATGATGTTACAAAGAATCCTTCGGAAATAGTCATGGCGAGGGAAAGACAAGAAGCTTCTGGAATCGGTTAGCATTCCAACAAAACGACTTAACAAACCAAGCATGGACAAGGTATTAATTTGATCAATCATGCCATACTTCTGATCCAAAAACCACCAACCTGATCCCCACTGAATTTTACCGGGGATGGTGCCATCCTGATAATTTCCCAGCATGGTAGCGTATAAAGCATTGTCTGCCGGGTTGAGGTTGTAAATAATGGTTTTTGCCAATTGATCGCTACGATCCAGTTTATTAAAGAATTTACTCATGACCGTGCCGACAGGGTAGTCGCCAATACTGTCAAAGCCGGTATCAGGACCCAGTTTGTTGAACATTCTGTCGTTGTTGTTCCGCATGGCGCCACAATGAAATTGCTGTGCCCAGCCTTTTGCATGGTCCATTATCGCAAATTCGTAAAGCATGGCTGATTTGAATTGCAGCACTTCTTTACAACTTACGGACTTTCCTGATCGTACTTGTTCGAAGATTTGCTTTAATTCGTTTTCTGTATAGTCTTCGGCATATATGGTTTCCAATCCATGGTCTGAAATCCGGCAACCTTGCGCATGAAAGAAATCATGTCGTTTTTTCAGTGCTTCCAACAAGTCATCGTAACTATTAATCTCCATTGAAGCAGCTTCGGACAACTTATTGACATAGGTATTATATGCTTGTGTGTTTTCCACTGCCATGGCTTTGTCGGGGCGCCAGGTGGGAAGTACGCGAGAGGAGAAACCTTGCTTTTTTACCGCGATGTGGTGTGCAAGCGAATCAACCGGATCATCGGTAGAGCAGATTACTTTCACATGTAGTTCTTCAATAATATTTTTAACAGACCATTTCTCCTGAAGTTGCTTGCTTGTTTCGTCATAAATATCTTTGGCAGAATCAGCATTCAGTACTTTTTTGATGCCAAAAGGCGTTTTTAATTCCATGTGTGTCCAGTGATACAAAGGATTTCGCATGGTATGTGGAACCGTCTCTGCCCACTTTTGGAATTTTTCCCAGTCGCTGGCATCGCCGGTACAATAGCGTTCATCCACGCCATTGGTACGCATGGCACGCCATTTATAATGATCACCATTGAGCCAGATTTGTGATAAGTTCTCCACTTTTTTGTCTTCTGCAATTTCATTGACGGGCAAATGACTGTGGTAGTCAATGATCGGCATTTTTGCTGCATAGTCGTGGTATAATTTTTCCGCCGTCTTGTTTTGCAACATAAAGTTGCTGTCCATAAATGCTTTCATAATTCTTCTTTTTGTTGTGTTTAATCATTTAATAAATCAGGTCGTAATCGTTTCGTTTTATCTATGGCTTGTTTTATTTGCCAGTTTTTAATTTTATTGTGATTTCCGCTGAGTAATATATCCGGGACTTTCCATCCTTTATAATCGATTGGTCGGGTATAGACCGGAGGGGCTAATAAATTATCCTGAAAGCTGTCAGTAAGAGCAGATTGTTCATCACCCAGCACGCCCGGAATCAGTCGGACAATACTGTCTACCATGATGGCTGCTGCGAGTTCGCCACCTGTAATAACATAATCGCCAATGGAGATTTCCATGGTAACCAAATGGTCCCTGATGCGTTGGTCAATTCCTTTGTAATGACCACAAAGAATGATAATGTTTTGGTAACATGACAATTGGTTGGCTTTTTCCTGCGTGTATTTTTCGCCATCAGGCGAGGTGTAGATGATGGCATCATATTTTCGTTCAGCAGTAAGTGTTTTTATTAGCTTGTGGATGGGCTCTATCTGCAGCACCATACCGGCATCTCCGCCATAGGGATAATCGTCAACGCTTTTGTGTTTATTGGTAGCATAGTCACGGATGTTATGCACAAAAATCTCCACAACCTTCTTCTCTTTGGCTTTTTTAATGATGGAATGATTCAGCGGACTGTCCAATAAATCAGGAACTACTGTTACAATGTCGAATCGCATAAATTACGTAATTACCTCATGTATTACTCAAGATAAAATTCAAACACAGGAAAGGAATGTAACCCCTCACCTCAACTTGATAAGTCCCGTAAGGGACGATATAGAATTAGGGTTTGCGGAGTACTAATATATTACCGGGACACTTCCGGATAATCGTCATCTTCCTTTTTGTTGTCATCCTCTTCTTTGGCTTCTTTGGATGCTTTTTTAAATTCTTTTAATCCTTGTCCCAGACCTTTCATTAATTCCGGAATTTTTCTTCCTCCAAATAACAGGAGTATAACCAGTACAATTAAAACGATTTGCCAGGGTCCGATCATGCCTAATAAAGTGAAGTTCATAGCTGTCTGTTTTTTATTTATTCTTTGTAAAAATACAAAAAAAAGTGTTAACCAAATGCTCTGATGATATCATTTCCGTTTGCGAGAATTAAAAGAGAAAGTAAGAGTGCCATCCCAATGATCTGTGCCTTTTCCATAAAACGGTCGCTCGGTTTCCTGCCACTAACCACTTCATATAGCAGAAACATTACATGTCCTCCGTCAAGTGCAGGTATGGGCAGAATGTTCATAAAAGCCAAAATGATGGATATAAATGCTGTGCTTTCCCAAAAATGCCACCAGTCCCATTGCTTTGGATAAAGCTGTGCAATGGTGCCAAATCCACCTACGTTTTTGGCGCCTTCTTTGGAAAAGAGATATTTCATTTGCTTTACATATCCTGTCAGTGTTTCCCATCCATAAACAATGCCTGCAGGGATGGCTGCCAGAAATGAATACTTTTTTGTTTTTGTTTCCAACAGTAAGTAAGGCGAACGGGCAAGTATGCCAATTTTTCCTTCTTCATTTACTGCAATGGGAAAACTTAAAGAGTCTTTGTCGCGAAGTACTGTTATTTCTCTTGTGCTGTTTGCATATTTTGGAATTTCTTTATATACATCAGTAAAGTATGGGGTTGAAATACTGTCTATGGCAATGATCTTGTCACCACTCCTCAACTCACTATTGGCAGCCGGCATGCCGGGAAAAACACTGTCAACAATGTAAGGAATGGCAGGAAAAGCAAAGGGAATGGCTTTTTTTGCCAATACCTCGTCCATAAATGACTTGTCTATTGTTATTTCTTTTTTTGTGTTGTTTCTAAGGACATTTACTGTGGTTGGGGATTCTTCAACGATAAATCTTGAGATGTCATTAAAAGCAACTACTTCACGATTGCCGACAGCAATTACCTTGTCACCATTCTGAAAACCATACTGCAAGGCGACAGAGTCCCAGGCAACACCCTCGGTAAGGTTTTCCACAGGGATATATTCCTGTCCTTTGAAATGCAAAATACCCATATATATAAGCAGGGCAGCAACAAAATTAATGATCACGCCACCCAGCATGATCAGCAGTCGTTGCCATGCAGGCTTTGACCTGAACTCATAAGGTTGTGCAGGTTTCTTCAACTGGTCACGGTCCATTGATTCATCTACCATGCCGCTGATCTTTACATAGCCTCCGAGAGGTAACCATCCGAGCCCGTATTCAGTTTCTCCTTTTTTAAATTTAAAGAGGGAAAACCAGGGGTTAAAGAAAAGATAGAACTTCTCTACTCTTGTATTAAAATACTTGGCAAGCAGGAAATGCCCCATTTCATGAATGATCACCAGAATGGATATGCTAAGCAAAAATTGAAGGACTTGTATCATGCAATATATATATTTTTAGACTGCAAATGTAAATGATTTTTTTTGATTTAAGATGAAACACTTGAACTTAATAACAAGGCACTTGTTTTGAATGTTATCATATATTTTTTTCGGAAACAATCAGATTACATTCTATAAATAACGGGTATAGAGAGAACAATTACTTGGTTTTTAAAAAAAATTCGGATAAATGTAAAGCCAGATAAAAAAATACTTATTTTTGTTACAAAGAATCTAAAACCTGAACGCTATGAATAAGTCTATTACTCAACGAAGTGCCCTGTTTTTTATTTTGTTTGTATTTTCGGCTATTCTCTGTAGCCTGGTTTCTTATGCGACTGCACCTGTCCCGATTGAAGTAGAAGGCGACACGCTTTGGGTGCACCCTTCGGATTATGAAAAGCAGCTATCTTGGGGGAGTGAAGAAGGCTCAGGCGATGATAATACCGGGGCACAAAGTGAGACCGATGGATGGGAGAATACGCAGGCGATCATTGCTTATTATGGAGAAAGTGGAGGAACGCCTTATGCTGCAAGTGCGTGCGGATCTCTTTCTGTATTTGGTTATGATGACTGGTATCTGCCGGCAAAAGATGAGTTGCAGCTTTTATATGATAATAAAGATATGATTGGAGGTTTTAATACTACACAAACCTATTGGAGTAGCACAGAATACAGCATATCTACGGAGGCCGCAAGGGCATTAGATTTCAATAACAACAACATGAACGAATTAGTCAAATATAATAAATATAATGTCCGTTGTGTCCGTAAAGATCCACCTCCCCTTGAATTGGAAGTAGTGGGATACCGGTTTTTCAGCAGCAACCACGCAGCTAATGCTGAAGTGCTTGTAAGTCAGGGACGGGAACCGTTGTATTATGCATGGAGCCATGGCGACACTACGCGTATGGTTAACAACCTCTCTGAGGGCATGTATTATGTTACCGTGAGCGGGGAATCTTATAGTGAGGCGATTGTAGATTCTATCGAAATCAACGCTGACCTTACTGTCCACCAAAATTATGTGCTTGTTGATGAAGATACGGTGTGGGTGAGTCCTGAAGACGCACCCGACAGGATAAAATGGGGCGAAAGCCGAAGCGTAGATGAAGGCAACGGGGCGCAAAGTAAAACCAACGGTGTTTTTAATACCTTGTCTATCATCGAAGAATATGGCAAAGAGGAGATGATTGCAGCTTACTACTGCGATTCAATGAACCTGCTCTCTTACGATGACTGGTACCTGCCTGCAGAAGACGAACTAATGGCCATGTACAATGCCCGAGACGAAATATACAATGGCTTTGCAGCGGACGCCTATTGGAGCAGTAATGAGGTAAGTTCCTCTGATGCAAAAGGGCTTGATTTTTCTACCGGAGAGTTTAATAATTATTTTAAACCTACTTGTGCGGGAAATGATCCTAATTTAATAACCCGTTGTGTCAGGAGAAACAACAGGTTTCCGGACTCCCTGACGGTAGAATTGGATACGATTATTCAACCCCTTTATCCAATAAATCCCGAAGAGGAAAAAGAATACACCTGTTTTGTCCAGTTTATCAATCATGAATTTGAGGAATTTGAGTTGCATTGCTATTTTGAAGAAGATGAGCAGTTTTGTCGCTATATTGATGGGGATAAATATTGTGGCACCCTTTCTGGTGGATTCATGACATTAACAAATGGAGAAGAAACTATATCTGTGTCGTATCAAGATGAGTCCGGTATGGCATATTCTTTTAGTACTACGGAATCGCGAATGGGGCAACTGTCCATCTCTGTCAGTGGCGGCAGTGGTTTTTATGATATAGCATGGAGCAGTACCGATTCCTTGTTTAACAGCGATAGTGTATATAACCCCAAAGCACCATTGTTATTCATTAGTGCCGGTACTTACTATGCGACGGTGACAGATCGATATACCCACGAGCAGCTTGTTGACTCTTTTGTGGTAAACAGCTATGTTGCCAAGGTTGATGACACGATTGTTTGTCCGGGAGAGACGGTTGATTTCAAGTCTTATGAATTAAGCGAAGAGGGCACTTTTCCTGTCTGGGCAAGGGGTGATGAAGAATCCCCTGATACGCTGTATTACTTTACCGTTGAATATATCCGCCCACATATTGACCCCATCTGCATCGTAACGATTGACCTGGAAACAGGAAAGAACATGGTTGTTTGGGAGCGTACATCCAACCAACATACAGCATCGTACAATGTATATCGCGAAACAACTTTTGCCGGAGTCTATGCGCAATTAGGCTCAGTCCCTTTTGATAGCATCAGTCTTTACGTGGATATGTCCTCAATTCCTGAACAGCAACAATACCTGTATAAAATAACGACTGTTGATGTGTGTGGACAGGAATCCGATATTGATTCCTGTAATGTACATAAAACGATGCTATTGCAATATTCCGGATCTTCCGGAGGGATTAACTTAAATTGGGGCAATCGCTATGAAATTAACGGCGTTCCTGTGAGTTTTGATAGTTATATTATTTACAGAGGAACGACTATTTCATCACTCGATTCACTAAATGTTATTTCGGGGAGTAATTATGCCTATATTGATACAGACCCACAGGCATTGACAGAAGAGATGTTCTACCGGGTTGCCGGAGTAAAAAACACGAGTTGTTCCCCTGCCGGTATGTTCAAGGCCAGTACAGGTCCCTTTAGCCAATCAATATCGAACATAGAAGACAACCGCTTGCGTTCGGATAATAGTTTGAATGAGCGACATAAAGAGATATTGCTATTCGAGGCATATCCGAATCCAGCCAAAGAAAAAGTAACCATTGATTATGCGTTGGAGACAGCCGGAGATGTTTCATTAGATTTGTATAGCATACTGGGCAATAAAATAAAAACACTGGATGTCGGATATAAACAAGCAGGAGCACATACATTTTTTTGCGAATTGCCCGGAGAAGGTGTCTTTTTATTATATCTTAGAAAAGGTGGTGTTAAGCAAGTGATCAAGTTAGCAAGGTACTGAAAAAGCTTCGAATGAATTCGAAATACTTTAATCAGTTCCTGATATGGTTGCTTCAGTTCTTCTGTTTTGTGCACGTCCTTCTGCTGTTTCGTTATCAGCAACAGGTTTATCAAATCCGTATCCCCGGTAAGTCAGGCGTTCAGGATCAATACCTTTCCTGATAAGGTATTTTACAACTGACCTGGCTCTGTTTTCTGAAAGGGTTTTGTTGTATTCCCTGCTGCCAATATTGTCGGTATGTCCTCCTATTTCAAGTTGCAGTGAAGGATTGTTTTCAAGTAATTTTACCAACAATTGCAGTTCAACTTCTGATTCATTTTTCAGGGAATCGGAATCAAACGCAAAGAAGATATTTCTCAGGATGGTACTTTTTCCGGTGGATAAAGGATCCAGGGGAATATCTTTCCGATATGGTGTATGTGAAGGTGTTTGTTTCATGGCAAAATGGTCTGAATAAAAGAGGTATCCTTCCTCTGAGACATTCAGTAAGTAATTACTTTCTGATGGAAGAGTGACCAGAAATTGTCCCTTTTTATCGGCATTCCCGCTATAGATAAGTTTTCCTGTTTCGATGTCAAAAAGCTCAACAGAAGCACGAAGCCTGTTTCTTGTTTCAGCGTCAAAAACTGTTCCCTCAAAATAGGAAGTGGGGATGGGTCTGATTGATTCCGGGACATCAAAGTAGTAAATATCCATGCCTCCAAATCCTCCCGGTCTGTCAGAAGCAAAGAAACCTTTGGTTCCGTCAGCTGTAATGATAATACCTCTTTCTTCATCTTTGTTTGTATTGATGGGATATCCGAGGTTGACAGATGTGCTCCATGTTCCATCATCTTTTTTTGTGCTTTTGTACAGGTCGAATCCGCCCAGACCGACATGCCTGTTAGAGGAGAAGTAGAGTGTCTTATTGTCGTGGTGAATAAAAGGGGCGATTTCATCTCCCGGGGTATTGATGCTGTCGCCGAGGTTGACAGGTCTGCTCCATCCGCTCTTTGTCCGGGTACTCTTCCAGATGTCCCGTCCGCCTTCACCTCCGGAACGTGTGCCGGCAAAATACAGCGTTTGCCCATCGGGAGATATACTTGGTGTTGTTTCACTGTGCCCGGTATTAATGGGAGATCCCAGTGATACCGGACGATTCCATTGTCCATCAGCAAATTCTGTGTACATAATATTACAGCTACCCCTTCCCGGCAACCTGGGACATCTGGCAAAATACATCGCATTGCCGTCAACCGTAAGGGATTGCGCTCCTTCGTTATCAAGGGTGTTTACCCTGCCCGGGAGAACAATTCCCTTTGTCCAGCGATTTCTAATGGCTTTTGAATAATAGAAATCTTCCTGCTGATTGTGGAATGTTTTGGGTTGGTTTGGGTCAAGCGGCAATAACATCGTATAGGTTAGCGTTTTTTGGTCGGCTGAAAGGCTGGGCCAGTAGTCATCGTATTGTGTATTGATATTCTCTCCGAGATTAACAGGATTAAAGGGCAGGGGGTTTTTTACCGCTTCGATCGAAAAGCGGGCACATGCCAATAGATATTCCGCTTTTTCGATGGTTCTTTCTGTTCCTGTATCAAAAGAGAAAAATTTTAGCAGATTTTCTTTTGCTTCTGCATATTGTGCAGTATTGATTTCAAGTTCAGCAAGATGTACATAAGCTGCAGGAAATACATCGGGATCTATAGCAAGGGCATTTCTGTAAGCGTCAATTGCCTTTTCTGTTTGTCGCATATGAATATAAGATCCGGCCAAAAAGAGGTAAGCTTCTGTAAATTCATTATCCTGATTGATACTTTTTTTAAAAGAACTTTCTGCTTTTTGATAATCCCTTAGATTGAAATAATTCCGACCTTCTTCAAAGGAACGGATGGCAGCTTTTGAATCAGATGAATATTCCTGGCAAATGACAGTAGCAGGTTCAAAAAAAAAGAATAAAAACAGGATGAAAAAGATGTTTGTGAAATATCGCATATTTTTTATGTTTTAGGATATTATAATTTGCTATTATTGATTCAGTACCTATGGAATATTCATGAATTTATGATTCTGTAAAGATATTTCCCATTCCGGGTGGTTCAGGACATAGTCAACAACAAGGGGAATTAGTTTTTTATACTGACTCCACTCGGGTTGAAGAAAACGCCGGCATTGCGGAGTGATTTTTTGCGCGTTCTCCTCTGCCCAGACAAAATCGCCTTTATCCTGAATGATGATTTTCAGTTCATCAGCCAACATATAAAGTTGTTGTTGTGGCGGTGCTTGTGGTTTGGGCGATAGGCAAATCCAGTTCCATTGACCGGAGAGTGGGTGAGAGCCCGAAGTTTCCAGAAAAGTAGCTATGCCCGCTGCATGCATTTGTTCACAAAGGGGATTCAGGTTGTATAGCAGGGGTTCTCCGCCTGTTACAACGAGTGTATCTGCCCTGGTCGCTTTTATTTCTTTTATCAATGTGCTTACAGGGGTAAGGGGCAGGTCGCCATATTGCCAGGAGAATTTTGTGTCACCCCATTTACAGCCGATGTCACAACCGCCAATTCGTATAAAATAAGCTGCTTTACCGGCATGAAATCCCTCTCCCTGTATTGAATAAAAGGTTTCAATAACAGGTAGTTGCAATCCTTTTTCCATGTCAGGTTGTGCTGTCATTTCCTTCTTTTTGTGTTAAGCATGCAAGATAATGATAATTTTCAGAAGTAATCAATTCTGCAATAAAACCAAACATCTCAGCATAGTAGCTAAGTGTGTCAAAATCAATATACAACCAATGAAAGGAGGGTCCCTTGATTTTTTTGTATTGCATCCGGAAATCTATCTCCCCATGGTATGCACTATTTATATCAATATTGACGGATCCGTCTTCCTGCTCATAAAGATAAGATACATCCGAAGAATCAAAAATGATCTTTCCGTCCGGATGAAGCATTGTGCCGGCTTTTTGTAAGAATTCCTGCAATCCTTGTATTGTTCCGCATAGACCAATCCCATTCATAAGTAACAACAGTGTATCAAACCGGACACCCTGCGGAAGTTTAAAAAAATTATTCCACCACACTTCTTTAACACCTCTTTCCTGCATCACCCGGGTCGCCGGTCTGGAGATTTCCAATGCAACACATTGTTTTCCTTGTTCCTGCAAACATAAGGTGTGGGCACCTGCCCCTGCTCCCACATCCAATATTTTACCCGAACACAGCATTAGTGCTTTTTTTTCTATTTCCGGCATATCATCATAAGTTCTGAAAAACCAGGCGACAGGAATAATATCACTTTCAAAAAGCGATGAATGTACCCGGATGTCTTCTGCCTGTTGATTGACATGATAATCAAGCAAAGCATTTCCAAGCGGATCGTGGTCTGTATTTGTTATAACTTCGTTCATAAAAAAAAACAAAAATACAATTTAGTTCTTTTTTTTTTGCCTGTTTCAGCCTTTAGTGTTATTTTCGTGTCGAAACAATGGACATTATATACAAACAATGATTTTGGACGAGCAAGAGCAAATCAATCGACAGGATCTCGATAAGGAGCAGGAAATGCAATCCAAAGATGTTTTGGAAACTTCGTCTCCCGCTAAAACTTCGAAAAAGAAGAATAGCAAAGGGAAAGATGATGATTTTGAAGCAATGTCTAAAGAAGACATTATAAAGGAGATAAAACGCTATATCCATGATATTCCGCTCGAAGCTCATAAGAATGAAGTAGATCTTCTAACTGCTGCATATTACAAAAAACAACAGGAAGAGCGAGAAACCTTAAAGAAGAAATTTCTTGACGAAGACGGGAGGGAAGAGGATTTTTTATCCCCGCAGGATGAACTGGAAAAAGAACTTAAGGTATGGACAGGGAAATATGATGTATTGAAAAAGGAATATTTTCGCCGCTTTGAAAAAGAGAAGAAAGAGAATCTCGCTAAAAAAAATTCGATCATTGAACATATCAAGGAATTGATTCGCGGAGAAGAGTCCTTGCACAAAACATTTGATGAATTCAGGGAATTACAGCGTCAGTGGCGGGAAATAGGAGAGGTGGATCGCTTTGAACAACGCTTGCTCTACCAGAATTACAATCATGCCCGGGAGATGTTTTACGATTATGTAAAACTTAATAAAGAGCTTAAAGATGTAGATCTGAAGAGAAATTATGATGCAAGAAAAGAACTTTGTGAAAAAGCGAAAGCTCTATTAGAGGAAAAGGATGTTTTTCTTGCGTATAAAAATCTACAGGAATTACATGACAAGTGGCGGGAAATAGGACCTGTTGAACCTGAGTTGAAAGAGCAGATATGGGAGGAGTTCAGGGAGATCACGAAGGAGGTCAATAAGCGGCACCGGACTGCGATCATTGACATGCAGAAAAAGAGAAAACAAAATGTGGAAACACGAAAAGATGTGATCCAACAGATTACAGATATAGGGACAAGCGATTATGCCAATATAAAGGAATGGAAAGAAAAAACAGAAGCAGTAATTTCTTTACAAAAACAATACAAAGACGCATCTCCTGTTCCCAAAAGAAACATCGAAAGTCTGACCCGACCCTATAGGGAAGCTTGTGACTTGTTCTTTGGAAAGCGAAAGTCATTTTTTGGACAATACAAACAAGAGCAGAAGAACAATTTAGAACAAAAGAAAAAGTTAGTTGAACAAGCGGAAGCCCTCAGCGAAAGTAAAGATTGGGATGCAACAACGCAAGCACTTATCGACTTGCAAAAAAAATGGAAGCAGACAGGTCCTGTTCCCAGGGCTCAGTCGGACAAGATATGGAAACAATTCAGAGCAGCATGCGATATCTTTTTTGATGCCAAAGCAAAACATCTTTCAGGTGAAGACGGTAGTTTTGAGGAAAATCTGAAATTGAAAGAGCAGCTTTTGCAGGAACTGGCAGCTTTTTCCTTTACGGAAGAACCAAAAGAAGATATTAAAAAGCTGACGGATATCCAGGGACGGTGGGCTTCCATAGGTTTTGTTCCGAAAGGGAAAAAACAGGAAATTGAAGAGAAATACCACCAACATATTCAAACCATATCAGAAAAATTACAGGTGAAACCTGTGCAGAAAAAAGTTTTGCAATATACGGCCAAACTAACGTCAATGGCAGGAAAACCAAAATCCGCACAAACGTATAAGGTAGAACTTGAGAAATTACAAAAGAGAAAGCGTGCATTGGAAGAAGAGGTAAAAGTATTGGATAATAACCTGGGATTTTTTAAAAATTCCAAAAATGCATCCGGGGTAATAGACGATTTTCAAAAACAGATTGACGCAAAAAGAGAAGAGATCAACCTTGCCAAGAGGAAAATGGATGCTTTACGAAAGATGGAATAAGACACCGTTGATTTATTCCATCAATCAAATTTTTTAGAAGTTTTTTTGAAATGTTTCTTATTTAGAATCATTAATTTTGTTGTTTTATACCTTGTCGGTTTTTTTGAATTTTCATTAACATACCACGTCAATGCTGGGGTTGAATAAATTGTTTAATAAGTCGGAAAGCATGAATAATAAAAAAGGCAGTAAGTATATCTTTGTAACAGGAGGCGTGACATCCTCATTGGGAAAAGGAATTATTTCTGCTTCATTGGGACGATTACTACAAGCCAGGGGCTATAAGGTAACCATACAAAAACTGGATCCTTACATCAATGTTGACCCCGGCACTTTAAATCCTTATGAACATGGCGAATGTTATGTAACAGATGATGGTGCAGAAACCGATCTTGACCTGGGGCATTATGAACGTTTCCTCGACATACCTACCTCGCAGGCAAATAATATCACCACCGGACGTATATACCAAACGGTTATCAGAAAAGAGCGAAAAGGAGATTACCTCGGAAAGACCGTACAGGTTATTCCACATATTACGGATGAGATAAAACGTAATATCAGGCTGCTTGAGAAAAAATACGATTTTGATATTATCATTACGGAAATAGGGGGCACGGTCGGAGATATTGAGTCCCTGCCTTATATCGAAGCCGTCAGGCAATTACGACAGGAATTGGGTGCGTCTAATTGCATTAACATTCATCTGACTCTCGTTCCTTACCTTGCTTCTTCGGGTGAACTAAAAACAAAACCTACACAGCATTCGGTAAAAGAGTTGCTGGAAAACGGTATTCAACCTGAAATACTCGTGCTAAGGACGGAACATGAAATGCAACAGGATATCAGAAAGAAAGTAGCACAATTTTGTAATGTTGAAACTGATTGTGTGATCCAGTCAATTGATGTGGATACTATTTATGAAGTGCCGCTTAAAATGTTGGCAGAGGGTTTAGACAGGGTGGTTTTAAGAAAGTTGAACCTGGGAGATAAGGGAGAACCTGACCTGAAGAAATGGAGAACTTTTGTTGATAATATAAAGAACCCTACCAATAAAGTGTCGGTTGTATTGATTGGGAAATATGTGGAATTACAGGATTCCTACAAATCTATTTTGGAGTCACTTATCCATGCCGGTGCTGTAAATGCTTGTAAGGTGGAGGTTACCTGCCTGCATTCGGAGGCTTTGAAAGAAGGAGATGTGTCGAAACTTTTGAAAGATGCTTCGGGTATATTGGTTGCTCCGGGATTTGGTGAACGTGGAATTACCGGCAAAATTGAGGCAGTACGTTATGCCCGTGAAAATGATATTCCGTTCTTGGGGATATGCCTCGGAATGCAATGTGCTGTGGTGGAATTTGCAAGGAATGTGTTGCAATATAAAAAGGCACACTCTACGGAATTTGAGGAGAAAAACCCTTACCCTGTCATCGATATGATGGAAGAACAGAAAGATATTCTGGAAAAAGGAGGGACGATGAGGCTTGGTGCATACCCTTGCACAATTAAAAAGAATACCAAAGCATGGAATATATATAAAGAAGAGACAATTCATGAGCGGCACCGGCACCGGTATGAGTTTAATAATAAGTTTATGGAAGCATATGAAGCAGCAGGAATGATTGCTTCAGGAATCAATCCTGATACCGGATTGGTAGAAATCGTTGAAATACCTTCTTTGAAATGGTTTGTGGGTGTTCAGTTTCACCCTGAATACAGTAGCACGGTAATTCGTCCGAATCCTGTTTTTGTTTCTTTTATTAAGGCAGCATTGGAAAAAGAAAAATTAAAGAAATAGCATATTAAAAAATCATATAAGCATAAACAATGGATAAAAATTCGTTAATCGGAATATTGGTCATAACAGGAATATTGATAGGGTGGAGTGTTTGGATGAAGCCCGATCAGGATGAGACGGAAGCCTATCAAAGAAAAATTGATTCTTTAAGGCTTGCTGAAGAACAAGCCGCAGTGCGTGAGGACACATTTATATATGAGGATACCCAAGAACAGCAATCGGAAGAGGAAAGAACCTTTGTGGCTGAAGATAAGGATATACAGGAACAACAAGAAACATTGGGAAACGAAGAACTGCAAAAGCGATACGGTCCCTTTGCCGGAGCTGCAATTGAAAATGACACACTTTATCATATTGAAAATGATTTATTGGAAATTGCGGTGTCAGCACGTGGAGGAAGGGTATATTATGTAAAATTAAAAGAGTTTGTTAAGCATGATTCTTCTGACCTGATCCTTTTTGATGGGGATGACAACCGCTTTGGGTTTAATTTTTTTGCCGGGAACAGGCTGATTTCTACCAATGAACTCTTCTTTTCTTTTGAAGATTTAAAAGTCGAAGCCGACACACAAATGCTTACGCTTCGTTTGTGGGGAGGGGAGGATGAATATATTGAATATACATACAAAGTAGCACCCAACAGTTATATGGTGGGTTTTGATATCAAACTGCACAACATCCATACCTACATGGGAAATAATAACTCCATAGAGATTGATTGGGAGATTGCTTTGCCACAATTAGAGAGAGGAGTGAAAAATGAAAATCTTTATACTTCTGTTTATTATAAATACTTTCAGGATGATGTGGATTATCTGAGTTCACGATCCAATAGTGACCAGCAGGAAGAACTTATGACAAAAGTGAAATGGATTGCTTTTAAGCACCAGTTTTTCAGTTCTGTGTTAATTGCCGGGGATGCTTTTGATCGTGCTACGGTAAGTACTGTGAATCTGGAGGAAGAGGAAAATGGATATCTTAAAAAATGTCTTGCCCGAATGGTGTTTCCCATAAATCTTCAGCCGGAAGAAATAATAGAGTTACAATATTACTTTGGACCGAACCACTTTCAAACCCTGCAAAGCTATGGAATGGAATTGCAGGAACTGGTAAGCCTTGGACAATGGATCATCAAATGGATCAACCAATATGTGATCATTCCGATATTTAATTGGTTAGACAATTATATGGGAAATTATGGATTGATTATTTTGTTGTTGACACTGATTATTAAAACAGCCCTCTTTCCTTTGACATACCGTTCGTATCTTTCTACAGCCAAGATGAGGGCGCTGAAGCCGAAAGTAGATGAGTTGAAAAGTAAATATCCGAAAGCCAAGCAAATGGAAGCGCAGCAAGCCACCATGGCATTGTATAAGAAAGTAGGGGTAAGCCCACTGGGTGGTTGTCTGCCAATGCTTTTGCAGATGCCAATACTGATTGCCATGTACCGCTTTTTTCCCACATCAATAGAGTTGAGGCAGGAGGCTTTTTTATGGACCACTGACCTTTCTACTTACGATTCTATACTAAATTTACCTTTCACAATTCCTTTTTATGGTGATCATGTCAGTTTATTTACGCTGCTAATGACTGTTACAACGATCCTTTCTATGAAGCTGAACAGCCAACCCGCAGCATACGACCAACCGGGAATGAAAACCATGATGTACATTATGCCGGTCATGTTCCTGTTTATTTTTAACAGTTTTGCTTCCGGACTGACATTCTATCTGTTTGTTGCGAACGTCATCACCATAGGGCAAAATACAATATTTAATTATTATATTGATGACCAGGCTTTGCTCGCTAAGTTGGAAGCTGCAGGAAAGAAAAAAGGACCCCAAAAGAAAAGTAAATTTCAGGAACGCCTTGAAAAGGTAGCAAAAGAGCAAAGCGAGAAAAAGAAGAAGAGATAAGTCTCCGGAATAATGATTTACCCAAAAGATTTTGAGGAAAGGACAGGATTTTCAAAAATCCGGCAACTAACCGGCGTGCATTGTGTTTCTGAGATGGGGCGTGAAATGATCGCCGATGCTTCGTTTTCATCCGATAAAGATGCCCTTGTTTTTTCTCTTACGTTGGTGAATGAGTTAATGTCTTTCCCCGGTTTGCAATCCCTGCTTGATGTTGAGGAATTACAAGATTCCAGACAAGCATTAAGTCGCTGCAAGGTGCCGGGAAGTTTTTTTTCCTGCAGGGAACTAACAGATATTCGTTCGGTACTTAATGTGACCGGATATGCGCAAAAGAAGATAAGGAAAGCCAATGAAGAGAACCTGAAATATCCTGCCCTGCTTAATGAAGCCGAAAAATTTTCTTTCCCTGAAGAAGTAAGAGAAACGATCAACAGGCACATAGATGCAGAAGCGCAACTGAAAGACAATGCCAGTCCCCGGCTTTTTGAAATCCGATCCAGGGTAAAACAAGTAGAAAAGGAAATAGCCGGGCGAATGGACAGGCTGTTAAAGAAAGCAATCCATGATGGTATCTCAGACCCTGAATCACACCTCTCTTTGCGTAACGGACGCTTAGTGATCCCGGTGATCGCTTCGCACAAAAGAAAACTCTCAGGATTGATCCATGATGAAAGCGGTACCGGAAAAACGAGTTATATAGAACCCGTTGAAGTAGTTGAAAGGAATAATGAACTCAATGAACTTCATTACGAGGAAAAACGCGAAGAAGAGAAAATACTCAGGGAAATTACAGCGATATTACAGCCCCATTTTCCGGATATTCTTGCCGCCTGTTATTTTATTGGATTTGTTGATTTTAACAGGGCAAAGGCATTGTTTGCGAGACGTTTTGATTGTACATTGCCTGCGATAAAAGAGGGACATGGATTTCAATGGATACAGGCACGACACCCGCTGTTGCAGCAAGCCCTTGAAAAAGAAAAGAAAAAAATTGTTCCCTTAGATGCACAGATACAGGATGATGAAAGAATATTGCTGATATCAGGACCCAATGCAGGAGGGAAATCTGTGGCGATGATGACCATCGCTTTGGTGCAGTATATGCTTCAGTGTGGTTTTCTTGTTCCTGCAGATAAGTTTTCCTGTACTTCTTTATTTGAGGATATATTTATTGATATGGGTGATGACCAGTCCTTAGAATCGGATTTAAGCACATACAGCAGTCACCTGATGAACATAAAGTTCTTTGTAAAACATGCAGGAAGAAAAACACTGGTGTGTATTGATGAATTCGGAGGAGGCACAGAACCTGCGGCAGGCGGTGCTATTGCCGAATCTGTACTGGAATATCTTTTGCAGAAAGGAAGCTATGGAGTGGTTACTACACATTATGCCAATCTGAAGCATATGGCGACACAGACCCCGGGCATTGTAAATGCTGCCATGCTCTACGATACCGGATCAATGCAGCCGCTCTTTGAAATGCGGCAGGGAATGCCCGGAAGTTCATTTGCTTTTGAAATAGCACATCGTATTGGTCTGCCCGACGAAATTGTAGAGACCGCCAAAGAAAAAGCAGGGCAGGAGCATTACGAATATGACAGGAATTTGAGGAAGGTGTTGCGGGATAAACGGTATTGGGAAAATAAGCGGGAAAAGGTCAGGATACTGGAAAAAAAATTAGAGAAGCAGGAAAAGCAATATGCTGAGGAAGTGTCATCATTGCAAAAGCAACGAAAAGTTTTATTGAATCAGGCAAAAAAGGAGGCAGAAGAAATTATCATACATGCCAATAAGGCAGTGGAAAATACGATAAAGGAAATTCGCGAAAGTCAGGCAGATAAAGAAAAAACCAAGGCGGCAAGGGCACGAATGCAGGAAGAAAAAGAAAGGATTGCCCGTGAGGATGAAGACAAAGAGTTTTTGAGAAAAAGAAAACCGGAAGAAAAACATGCAGGAAAAGAAAAAAAACTTCATCATAAAAGATTTGAAAAGCATGCTGATATCGCTGATGCTGATACAAATAAACCCAAAGAGTTCAGTGTTGGAGACAAGGTAAGAATTGCAGGACAGGATGGTGTTGGTGAGATTGTTTCCATAAAAAAAGATCTGGCGACACTGGAAATTGGTGCTGTCCGGACCCGGGTAAAAACCGAAAAGCTGGAACATGCAACAAATCAGTCGTACCGCGCATTTAACAAAACCATAAAACCATCAGCAAAGATAGATACCCCACAAAGAAAAACCGACTTCAAGCCACAGATTGATGTGCGGGGAAAAAGGGCAGATGAAGCCTTAAAAGAGGTGCAAAATCTAATTGATAACGGCATGATGTACCATTATACAACCCTGCACATATTGCATGGCAAGGGAGATGGCATCCTTCGTTCCCGCATACGTGCATACCTGAAAGAGGAAGCGGTGGTAAAAAACTTCCATGACGAGCATGAAGAATTTGGCGGGGCAGGAATAACGGTGGTGGAGCTGTAGTAAGCCAGATCATTTAATTTGGTTTTTCTTGTTTCTTTTGATAAAAAACCTATCTTTAAAGTTAATGAAATAATGTAATTTGCGTGGATTGAAACAGTTTTTGAATTGGCTTTATATTCTTCGTGAATGGTTTTATATTTCGCACGAAAATCTTCATTCACCCGACAATAATTTTCACAATTGGGTACATCAGATTCCATGCAGGGATGTCCATGTGATACTGGAAGTTTTTTTTGATCAGGGATTTAATTTTTGGTGATGTTTTTAACAGAGGTCTGGTAAGTAATTCAGGGGCCGGTTTTTTTAGTAAGTTTTCGATCAGGGGATCCAGAAAAAGGATGATTACAATTGTTACCCTGATAAAGGGACCGGCAATAATGTCTCCGTGCTGAAATGATGTTAATGCTGTGATTACACTGAGATAGACGGCTATCTTCATTAGAAATACCCGGGTGATCAGAAAAGATGAACTGGCAGAAACCTGCAACAGTGAAAGTAAGCCATATGAAAGAGAAAGCCCGATGAAACAACCGATTATTACTCGCCAGAGATAGCTGCTGATATCCAAAAATAAGAGGGAGAATAAAATGGATAAAATGTTGATAAGCGCATAAGCTGTATGTGCATAGAATGCTTTTCTGGAACGGGGCAGTACGATCATTTCATGTATCCTGTTGTAACTTATATGCTGATCGTGCAGCCCCCGGCTTTTCATTGTTACACCTTTGATTTGCATAAAATACAGCGTTTGGCTCAGATTCTCTTCGGCTGGTTGTCCGGATGCAAAGGAACAAGGTGTGCTTAATTTCGCTTGTTTATTTTTTAACAGGTATATTTTTTTTTGAAGGTAAGGAAACTTTTCGGATTTAAAGAAATCATTTTTTCGAATGATCACAGTCGCTGTGAGAAGGATAAAAGCCAGCAGGAGGACGATACTGAAAGGATTAAAGATCAGCAGGGCAATTACAGGAAAAGCAACAAGACTGCAAAGGATCAAAATTTTCCCTGTGATGATCGCAGCAGCCAGCAAATCTTTATATCCCATCTCGGTAAGATATTCATTTAGCGACTCCTGTTCCTGCTTTCTTTTTTCTCGTTGGGTCCTTGCCTTGTCTCTTACTTTGTTTCTGATATCTTCATGTTTTTCTTCTCGAGGCGGCGGTGTATGGATTGTTGTGTCCAGTGATGATCTGGGGAATAGCAACTGCTCATAGGCATATTTGATTTGCAGGAAGCGCTGATGGTCTTCTCTGCTGGCTGAAATATCCGGATGATAACGCTTGGCCAATCGCCGGTAGGCTTTTTTTATTTCCGAAGTGGAGGCGTTCGGGGTAAGTCCTAATATTTTATAGTATTCTGATGACATCAGAGTTTTATTCTTGTGCCTTGTTCGTGGCTTTTTACAGCTGCTTCAATAATGCGTATTACCTGGTTTCCTTCTTCTGCAGTGACCAATGGTTTTCTCTCTTGCTGTATGGCATCCCTGATATCCTGATAGTAGGCAGGGTAATTTCCCTGTAGGCTTTCTATCTTCCCGCGAATATTATTCCCTTTTGATAAGGCGTTGAGGATGCCATGAGTTGATTCGGGTTCAATACCAAATTCGCTCTTTGAAGGCTGCATACCGGATTTGAGTTGTTCTTCCTGTGTATCAAAACCATATTTAATAAAAGAGCCTTTGTCTCCATGCAAAATAAAGCGGGGACCTAACTCCCTGACAAGGTAACTGCTTGTCAGGCGGACTTTGCAATCAGGATAGCCAAGATGCAAATCGTAATAGTCATAGATCTTTGTATGTTTTCTCATTTTTTTGAGTTCAGCATATACATATTGTGGATTTCCAAACAGTTGTAAAGCCTGATCTACAAGATGTGACCCCAGGTTGTATAAATTTCCTGTCCCTGTGGAGGTTTCTTCTTTCCATCCCTTTGCTATGGAAGGTCGGAAGCGATCAAAATGCGATTCAAATTCGACAACTTTACCCACCAGGTTATTTTCAATTACTTTTTTCAAGGTTAAAAAATCGCTGTCC
>CAYSRH010000003.1:0-21657 GCA_964433245.1 uncultured Bacteroidales bacterium
TATGCTTTTTGAATTTCGTTATTATTAATAGCTTCTTCAACCTGTGCCTCTTTTTGCTCTGCATTATCTATATAAAGTGTAACATGATTCGATCGTTTACGAATAATATGTCCTCTGCCTTGTGGTGCAGGTCTCATTCTTTTCAGAGATCTTCCTTGTTCAACAAATATCCTGCTTACCTTCAGGTTACTTTCTTCGAGGCGTACCCCTTCATTTTTTACCTGCCAATTGGCAATAGCAGAAAGCAGCAATTTTTCGACCCTGCCTGCCGCCTCCTTTGGTGTGTGCTTTAATATATCCAAGGCCTTATTTACTTCCATCCCTCTGATCAGATCAACAACAAGGCGCATTTTTCTGGGCGAAGTAGGGCAATTGCGTAGAATTGCATAGTAAGTATTCTTTTTTTGTTCTTTAATTTGCTCAGCTCTATTTCTTTTTCGTGCACCCATTTCTTTTTTTAATTTTTACGGTAAAAATTTTATTATTTGTTTCCGGTATGTCCGCGATACGTTCTGGTAGGAGCAAATTCTCCCAATTTATGCCCCACCATATTTTCACTAATATAAACCGGAATAAATTTATTTCCATTGTGGACAGCAACAGTTAATCCAACAAAATCAGGAGATATCACAGATCTTCTTGACCATGTTTTAATAACTGTTTTTTTTCCTGAATCCTTCATAGCCTGTACCCGTTTGTCAAGCTTATAATCAATAAAAGGCCCTTTTTTCAGAGATCTTGCCATAACTATTATTGTATTATTTTTTTCTACGTTCCAAAATATATTTTGTTGATGCTTTCTTTTTTGCCCGGGTGATATACCCTTTTGCCGGTTTCCCATTTCGTGATCTTGGATGTCCTCCGGATGCTTTTCCTTCACCCCCTCCCATCGGATGATCTACAGGATTCATTACAACAGGTCGTGTTCTTGGTCTTCTTCCAAGCCACCTTGACCGTCCTGCCTTACCACTAATTTCCAATGCGTGATCAGAATTTGAAATACTTCCGATTGAAGCCTTACAGGTTACCAGGATCATTCTTGTTTCTCCCGAAGGCATTTTGATCACAGCATATTTCCCGTCTCTTGACATAAGCTGAGCAGAAGCACCGGCACTGCGAACCAACTCACCCCCTTTTCCCGGATGCATTTCAATATTATGAATAATTGTTCCAAGTGGTATTTCTGATAAATACAATGCATTTCCAATTTCGGGACCAACACCTTTCCCTGCTTTCACCTTATCGCCTTCTTTCAATCCATTTGGTGCCAATATATATCTTTTTTCGCCATCTTCATAAACCAACAACGCTATATGGGCACTTCTGTTAGGATCATATTCGATACTTTTCACAGTTGCGGAAATATTTTCTTTATTTCTTTTAAAATCAATAAGTCTGTACTTTTTTTTATGTCCACCACCAACGTGACGAATTGTCATTTTTCCTTTGCTATTACGACCTCCTGATTTTTTTGCAGGTTCCAACAAGGATTTCTCAGGTGCAACCTTAGAAAGTCCTTCAAAACTTGATCCAATCTTATGTCTCTGTCCGGGTGTTACCGGTTTAAATTTCTTTACTCCCATAATACATTATATATTGCTGTAAAAGTCTATTTCCTGACCTTCGCTCAGTGTCACAATTGCTTTTTTTAATTGACTTGTTTTTCCGGCTATAACACCGGCCCTGGTAAATCTGGATTTCTTTTTTCCGGGGTATATCATTGTATTGATTGCTTCTACTTTCACATCATACATTTCTTCAACAGCATCCTTTATCTGTTTCTTATTTGCTTTTCTCCGGACGTAAAACCCATAGCGGTTCAGCGACTCTCCCTGTTCCGTCATTTTCTCTGTTACAATCGGTTTTATTAATATGTCTGCCATGGCTTTTCTTAGTTTTTACTTTGTAACTTATTCAAAGAACTTTCTGAAAACAATAACATATTACTGTTCATAATATCATATGTTGTAAGGTTATTCAGCATCACCACCTTTACTTTTTGTAAGTTTCTGGCAGAAAGTTCAATATTATTATTTTTTTCGTGCAAAACAAATAAGATTTTCTTGTCAGCAACATTCAGCTTATTATTTATTTGAAGAAAAGTTTTTGTTTTGGGCAGATCAAGCTGAAAGTCCTCTACCACAAGAATACTTTTCCCTTTGGCTTTATATGTAAGTGCAGAATTTTTCGCAAGAAGCCTTACTTTTTTATTTACTTTAATTTCATAACTTCTTGGCTGGGGACCAAAAGTTCTTCCTCCTCCTTTGAAAATAGGAGATCTTCTGCTACCTGCTCTTGCTGTTCCTGTTCCTTTTTGTTTTTTAATTTTTTTTGTACTATACGAAACTTCACTCCTTTGTTTCGTTTTATGTGTTCCCTGGCGTTGTGCAGCAAGATATCTTTTGACTTCCAAATATATGGCATGATCATTCGGCTCGACTGCAAAAATATTTTTGTCCAGCTTGATTTTTTTCTCGGTTGTTTCGCCTGATATTTTTTGTACTGTTAATTCCATTACTTTTCAATAATTATATATGAACCTTTAAACCCTGGCACTGAACCTTTCACTATAATAACATGATTTTCCGGCATTATTTTTACAACCTGAAGGTTTAATGCTTTAACACGTTGATTTCCTGTTTGTCCTCCCATTCTCATTCCTTTAAAAACACGTCCCGGATAGGAACATGCTCCAATGGCACCGGGATGTCTCGCTCTGTTATGTTGTCCGTGTGTCTTGTCATTCACACCGGCAAACCCATGTCGTTTAACAACGCCCTGGAAACCTTTTCCTTTGGAAGTGCCTATGACATCAACCCATTCTCCTTCTTCAAACAAATCAACCTTTACCTCATCACCTTCCTTATGTCCATTAACATCCATATCCCTGAATTCTGCCAATCTTTTCTTTGGTGATGTTTTTGCTTTGGCAAAGTGTCCTTTCATAGCAGCCGTGGTGCTTTTTTCTCTTTTTTCCCCATAAGCCAATTGTACTGCTTCATACCCGTCCTTTTCCTTTGTTTTGACTTGTGTCACCACACAAGGGCCAACTTCCAATACAGTGCAGGGAATATTTTTTCCGTCTGCATTATAGATTGAAGTCATTCCAATTTTTTTTCCAATTATTCCTGGCATCTCTTTATTTTTTAATTATGTGGTATCAAACTTTTATTTCCACTTCAACACCACTGGGCAATTCCAGTTTCATTAACGCATCAATAGTTTTTGGTGTTGAGCTGTAAATATCCAATAATCTTTTATATGAACTTAATTGAAATTGCTCTCTGGACTTTTTGTTAACAAAAGGAGATCGCAATACTGTATAAACGCTTTTATGCGTAGGCAATGGTATTGGTCCACTAACCACAGACCCTGTTGTTTTAACCGTTTTAACGATTTTTTCTGCAGACTTATCGACCAGATTATGGTCATACGATTTAAGCTTTATTCTGATTTTTTGGCTACTCATTTGTTCAAATAATAAATTATACTAGTTCAGTTTTTCCCTTAACGTTTTCAATAATTTCTTTACTTAATTCATTTGGCACCATTTCATAGTGAGAAAATTCCATCGTAGAGGTTGCTCTTCCTGATGAGATCGTACGCAATGTACTCACATATCCGAACATTTCAGAAAGAGGGACTTTCGCATGAACCAAACGGGCTCCTGCTTTATTGCTATCCATTCCTTCTATCTGTCCTCTTCTTTTATTCAGGTCAGAGATAATATCTCCCATATATTCTTCAGGTGTTACCACTTCAATTTCAAAGATCGGCTCAAGCAATACAGGATTTGCTTTTGGGGCGGCTGATTTAAAAGCATGTTTTGCACATACTTCAAAAGCCAGTTGGTCAGAATCCACATCATGATAAGAACCATCCAGAAGTGTCACCTGAAGGCTTTCTACAGGATATCCTGCCAATATTCCTGTTTGCATTGCTTCTTTAAAACCTTTTTCTACAGAAGGAATATATTCTTTTGGAACATTACCTCCCTTCACTTCGTTTTTGAATTGCAAGCCAACAGTTTCTTTTTCTGCAGGTCCCATGCGGAATATAATATCTGCATATTTACCCCGTCCACCGGTTTGTTTTTTGAACACTTCCCTGTGTTCTGTTTCAGTGGTAATTCTTTCTTTATATTTTACTTTCGGCTGTCCCTGGTTACACTCTACCTTAAATTCTCTTTTTAAACGATCAACAATAATCTCCAAATGCAACTCTCCCATTCCGGAAATTATTGTTTGTCCTGAATCATCATCTGTCATCACCTGAAACGTAGGATCTTCCTCTGCCAATTTAACCAATCCATTAGAAAGCTTATCTATATCTACTTTGGATTTAGGTTCTACGACAACTGATATAACAGGTTCGGGAAATGTGATACTTTCCAAAGCAATTTGCTTTTTTATATCACAAAGGGTGTCCCCTGTTTTCACATCTTTCAATCCAACAGCCCCGCATATATCACCTGCTGTAATTACATCCTTTGCATTTTGTTTGTTCGCATGCATTTGGTACAACCTGGTAATTCTTTCTTTTTTTCCTGTTCTCGGATTAATCACATAAGATCCGGATTCCAGTTTTCCTGAATAAACCCGAATATAAGCCAAGCGACCAACAAAAGGGTCTGTTGCAATTTTAAATACAAGACCGGCAAGGGGTTCTTCAGTATTGTTGTTTCGTTTTATTTTCTTTTCCTGATCATTGGGGTCTGTTCCTTCTATAGCCATTACATCCTCCGGTCCGGGCAAATAAGCACAAACGGCATCCAACAGTCGCTGCACCCCTTTATTTTTAAAAGCAGAACCACACATAACCGGAACGATTCGCTGGTCAATCACAGCCTGTCTGATGACATCCTTAAGATCATCCTTTGTTATGGAATCAGGATCTTCAAAAAATCTTTCCAGCAGGGTATCATCCAGTTCAGCAACAGATTCAATTAATTTTTCACGCCATTCCAAAACTTCATCTGCCATATCTTCAGGAACATCTATCAACTCGTAATTGGTTCCCATTTTTTCATCATCATACCAGACAATGGCTTTATTTTCAATCAGATCAATCACTCCATTAAATTTTTCCTCTACTCCAATAGGTATTTGTGTTGGAACTGCATTTGCCCCCAGCATATCACGAATTTGGGAAACAACATTATAAAAATCAGCACCGGTCCTGTCCATTTTATTGACAAATGCAATACGAGGTACGCCATATTTATCCGCCTGTCTCCACACTGTTTCTGACTGAGGTTCCACACCCCCTACAGCACAAAATACAGCAACAGCACCATCCAACACACGCAATGAACGTTCTACCTCAACGGTAAAGTCAACATGCCCGGGGGTATCAATGATATTTATTTTATATTGTTCATCATTGTACTTCCAGAAACAAGTTGTGGCAGCAGACGTAATGGTAATACCCCTTTCCTGCTCCTGAACCATCCAGTCCATTGTAGCACCGCCATCATGCGTCTCACCCATTTTATAATTGATCCCGGTATAAAAAAGTACACGCTCTGTTGTCGTTGTTTTACCGGCATCAATGTGCGCCATGATCCCTATGTTTCTATTTAATCTTAACTCACCCATCCTTATTATGTTAACCTCTACGCTTTTTTGTTATTTGACTATTATTAATTAAAATCTAAAATGAGCAAATGCCTTATTGGCTTCAGCCATCCTGTGCATTTCTTCTTTTTTCTTGAAAGCACCCCCTTCTTGGTTGTAGGCTGCCATAATCTCTGCAGCTAATTTTTCACACATCGTTTTTCCTGCCCGCCCCTTTGCATATTTGACCATATTTTTCATTGACAGCGACACTTTCCTTTCCGGTCTTACTTCAATAGGAACCTGAAAAGTTGCACCTCCAACACGACGAGACTTAACTTCAACCATTGGCGTAATATTCTCAAGTGCTTTCTTCCAAACTTCCAATGATTTTTCTTCTTTATTCTTATTCTTCTGATCCACTATATCAAGTGCATCATAAAATATCTTATAAGCAATACTTTTTTTTCCGTCATCCATAATATTGTTCACAAAACGAGTTACCATAACATCGTTATATCTTGGATCCGGTATAAGTGACCTTCTTTTACTTGTTGATTTTCTCATTTTATTACTGATATAATATTATATAATAACAGTTTTTTATTTCTTCGATTTTTTCGTGCCATATTTAGACCTTCTCTGCTTCCGTCCTTCTACTCCTGTTGAATCCAAAGCGCCACGAACCAAATGATACCTGACACCGGGAAGATCTTTCACTCTGCCTCCGCGAATAAGAACAATTGAGTGTTCCTGCAGATTGTGTCCTTCTCCGGGAATATATGCATTCACTTCTTTACCATTCGTTAATCTTACCCTGGCAACTTTACGCATTGCAGAATTCGGTTTTTTTGGTGTGGTGGTATATACCCTCACACAAACACCTCTTCTTTGCGGACAAGAATCCAAAGCAGGAGATTTGGATTTTTCTGTGATCTTACGTCTCCCCTTTCTTACTAATTGCTGTATTGTTGGCATTTTTCTTATTTAATAGTTCACTAATTTTCTTCGAATTAAAATGGGATGCAAAAGTATTCTTTTTTTCTGATTTAGCAACAACTCTTTTGCTCTTTTTTTTTCTAATCGTTATCAACGTTTTATTAACATGTCGTAAATGGTTTATAGTCAGTTTTTTATTTATTTATTTCATTTTAAAAAAGAGAAAATAATTTAATGATTTTTTTAATCTTTTTTTTTTGGCACGACAATTACACTTAATAATAATGGCATGTGGCACATTTTTGTTTTTTATTTCATGTTAAGTTTCCTGTAAATATTTATCAGTTTTATTTTTTTAAAAAAAATTTGTAGGTTTGTCCTCATCTTATTTTTATAATAAGTAAAAAACTAACCTCTAAAAGATATAAAGGAGACCATATCATGAATGAGTACACGGCAAAAGACATCAAGAATGTAGCCCTTTTGGGAAACAGTGAATCGGGAAAAACAAGCATTGCAGAAACAATTCTCTTTAACGGAGGAGTTATAAACCGACGGGGGACTGTTGAAGGAAAGAATACTGTAAGTGATTATAAGCCAATAGAACAGGAAAACGGCATGTCTGTGTTTCCTTCTCTATTATACACAGAACACAATAAAAAGAAAATAAACATTATTGATTGTCCCGGGCAGGATGATTTTAATGGTGGTGTTTCTCAAGCACTGCGTGTTATAGACACTGCCATACTTGCCATCAATGCTCAACATGGGGTAGAAGTGGGAACAGAAATACATGTGCGGCGTACAGAAAATGCAAAAAAACCTTTTCTCTTTCTGATCAATCAGCTTGACCATGAAAAAGCCAATTATGATTCCTGTATAGACCAGTTGAAAGAGCGTTTCGGCAATAAAGTAGCCATTATCCAGTATCCTATATCATATGGACCTGATTTTTCCGGATTTATTGATGTTTTAACAAAAAAAATGTACGTTTTTTCCGATGATTCCGGAAAAGCTGAAATTAAGGATATTCCGGACGATCAAAAAGAAAAAGCTGAAACGCTACATAAAGAATTGGTCGAACTTTCAGCAGAAAATGATGAGACATTAATGGAAACATTCTTCGAGAAAGAGGTGTTAACAGAAGATGAAATACGGGAAGGATTAAAACTGGGGATTGCTTCCAGGTCATTGTTCCCTGTATTATGCTGCTCTGCAATGAAAAACATAGGGTTTATCCGCTTGCTTGATTTTATTACAAATTGCACTCCATCTCCGACAGAAACAGCAAGTGAAGTTGATACAAAAGGAAATGAAATAAAATGCGATGAAAAAGGTAATCCTACACTTTTTATTTTCAAAACTTCATTTGAAGAACACATCGGAGAAGTTTTTTATTTCAAGGTAGCCAGCGGAGAGATCAAAGAGGGGATTGATCTTTCGAATGTCAATCAACAAAACAAAGAACGACTATCACAACTTTTTGTTGTCTTTGGAAAAAACAGGAATAAAGTGTCTAAATTATCAGCAGGAGATATTGGTGCTACGGTGAAATTAAAATCTTCAAAAACTTTTGACACGCTTACTTCGGGTTCAACCCAGCTTTCTCCTACAGAAATGCCTTCTCCCAAGCACAGAAGTGCAATTAAAGCTGTGGATGAGAAAGATGATGAAAAACTGGGACAAGCTCTCAACCAGATACATGAAGAAGATCCTTCCATTCAGGTTGAATACTCAAAAGAACTTAAGCAAATCATTATTTATGGTCAGGGAGAATACCATCTTGACATATTAAAATGGAGGTTATCTAAAATTTATAAAGTAGAAGTTGAGTTTTTAGATCCCAAAATTCCTTACAGGGAAACCATTACCAAGGCGGCACAAGCAGACTACCGGCACAAGAAGCAATCCGGTGGTGCCGGTCAGTTTGGCGAAGTTCATATGATCATTGAGCCATACACTGAAGGTGAAGATCCAAAAACAATGTACAAGATCAATGGAAAAGAAATCAAACTTAACATCCGTGGAACAGAGGAAGTTGCCCTATCATGGGGAGGCAAACTGGTGTTTCAGAACTGCATTGTCGGAGGTGCTATTGATGCCCGCTTCCTCCCTGCCATCCTCAAAGGTATCATGGAAAAAATGGAAGAGGGACCTTTGACAGGTTGCTATGCCCGTGACATCCGGGTTTCTGTATATGACGGAAAAATGCACCAGGTGGATTCCAATGAAATATCATTTAAATTAGCGGGACGTAATGCTTTTAGCAATGCTTTTAAAGATGCCGGACCAAAAATCCTTGAGCCCATATACAATCTGGAGGTATTAACACCTTCCGACCGAATGGGAGATGTTATGAGTGACCTTCAGGGTCGGCGGGCAATCGTGCAGGGAATGAGCAGTGAAAGCGGCTTTGAAAAAATAGCAGCAAAAATTCCTCTCGCAGAAACTAACAAATATTCTACAACATTAAATTCCCTTACCAATGGGCGTGCCATGTACACAATGTCATTTGATGAATACCAGCAAGTTCCTATGGATGTTCAGGAAAAATTGTTAAAGGCTTATGCAGCAACCCAGGAAGATGAATAATTTTTTACACTATCTTTTTAACTGATTGGCGGACTGCCCACCTTTTTTATGAGGTAGGTCTTGTCCGACCTTCTCACAAGTTCTGATACAGGAATTGAGCAAACATCGCCTTTGGATGTTTTTTTTACCTGCTGTTGGTTGACTCTGATCTCGCTGACAATTTCTTTCAGAACGCCTGTCGTTGTTCCAATAATGTATATTGCATCTCCCACATGCAGTGTTCCGCTTTGCATGATTATTTCAGCCACCCCAAGGCGGGAAAAATAATTTGTCACCTTCCCCAGATACTCTTTCGTTTGTGTTGCCTGTGAGCCATATACATGACTCCATTCCCCCAGTTTTTTCCCCATATAATATCCATCCCAGAATCCACGGTTAAAAACTGTTTCCAAGCGATCGTACCAAGCTTCTATCTTATCAGAAGTATAAGTTCCTTCGTTAATAGCATCAATGGCTTCACGGTAACATTCAGTGACTATCTTTACATACTCCGGAGGACGTGCCCTCCCCTCAATTTTTAATACAGACACACCGGCATCCAGTATTTTGTTTAAAAAATGGATGGTCGAAAGATCTTTGGGCGACATGATATATTCATTGTCCACCTCCCATTCAAGCCCATGTTCTTTTTCTTTAACAACATAGGCTTTTCTGCAGGTTTGCAAACACCGTCCCCGGTTTGCTGCATGCCCGCTCTCATGCAAACTCAGATAACACTTTCCAGAGATTGCCATACACAAAGCCCCATGCACAAACATTTCCAGACGCACCAGATGCCCTGAAGGTCCCTTGATCTGTTCTTCCCTAATGGCATCAGTAATTTGCCTGACCTGCTCCAGGGTTAATTCTCTTGCCAGAACAATCACATCAGCAAACCGAGCATAAAAACGCAACGATTCAATATTGGAGATATTAAGTTGTGTTGAAATATGTACTTCTACTCCTTTTTCTGCAGCGTAAGAAATGACAGACATGTCTGAAGCTATAATTGCTGTTACTCCCTTGTCAAGAGCAAGGTCAACCATCTGCTTCATTTCTTCCAGTTCATCGTCATATACAATTGTATTCAGTGCCAAATAACTTTTCACCTTATGTTCCTTGCATATTACAACAATTTCTGCCAAATCATCTATAGAAAAATTGACGGAAGACTGTGCCCGCATATTCAACTCCCCCACTCCAAAATAAACGGATCCTGCACCTGCCTGAATAGCTGCCTGCAATGATTCAAAAGACCCTGCAGGAGACATGATCTCTATGTCTTGCTTCTTTTGCATGCGTTGTTTTTTCTTTTGTTAAAAGCCCAGTTGTATTCCGGCTGTTGTCGTATGGTTAAAACCATGAAAAATACCCGGGGTAAACATATCAAGGTATTCCTGTGCCGAGACTCCATCGACATCATAGCCCTGAATATCTGATATTCGGTATTCCGCAAACAAGCTGAAATTATTATAAAAAAGATATCTTGTTCTGATTGACATGGTGTTGTTACGCCAGACAACTTCTTCCATATAAGGGTCTTCGTCCACTTTGGCAGGGGCATTATAAACATAAGGCACCACATTCCCCTTTTCCGCCATTGCATACGATATATCCAGCAACAACCCGGCAATGGGTTTTATTCTTAGGGCAAAGTATAGTTCACGTGCATTGTCTCTTAAGTGATGTCCTAAATTAAATTGATTTGTTTCATATGTCGTTACAGGTGTCCGATGCTGGTAAGTCTTAGGATAGGTAAACGTATATTCTGAGATCAATGAAACATTACGAAGCGGCCAGTTGCTAAGGCGGAATCCTGCTTTTGTTCCGGTGAAATTGGTGCGATCATCATCCCCTACCCTGGTTACAGAAAACTCATCAACAAACCAGGACATATAAAGATGCAGATATTTGATCTGCCGGGAGCTCACATTGATAAAAAATGCAGAATTATGATTATGACCTCTGTATCCTGATGTTTGCGTATGCACTACCGATTTGTAAAAAAGAAAGGGGATCAGGTATTCCGGTCGCACGTTGGGTTCGCTGTAAATAACTGAATTTCCTATTGACACATAAAGCCGTTTCATCGGCGTGATCGTGTACATATTAGCAGCAATATATTTATTGAGGTACACTTTTTTTAGCGGATCACCGGGATTCGGATAATAACTCAGCACACTATCAATTTCCTCCGAAATAAGCCATCCATGGTGATAGTTAAAGTCAAGCCACCGGGCAGGCTTCATATGAAGTTTTATCATTGCATATGAAGGTGTTCTTCCGGAAAAAATATTTGCGCCATGGTAATTATCTCCCCATGACAAATGATTTTTCATAAAGCTTATTGTTCCCCACTTCCATGACCATGCGATGCCACCTCGCATTTCGCTAAATTCACCACCATCACCTCCTCCGGTAACCCCCTTATAATTCCCCCCTAAATCCTGCACAAGGTATTCCGGTCTTGCCAATCTGGCTCCCAGTTGCTGATTGTCACGTAAGTTCGCCCATACAGCAATATTTTTTCCAACATAAGAATGAACGGCTATTCCTCCCCATGTATGGCGAAGTGTCCCATTTTCATTGACATAATATTGCGATCCAAGCACAGGAACGAGATAAAAACGGAAGAGGGAATCCCTATACGTCATTGCAGGTGGAAAAATACTCCATAAAAAGGTGGTATCCCGATCTATCAAGGAGAAGCTACTCTGCATAGGGCGATCACGTTCAAGGGCAAACTCATTCAAATAACGGTCAAGTTCCCACTGTTGCCGGCGGCTTAGATTTTCCCTTTGTTTATCAGCTTCTTCCAGTTTTTCTGCAATCACACTTCGTGCATAGGGTTTTACAACACTCACCAGAGAGATCAGATGATCGCCCGCCAACTCATCCAGAAAATCATACAACTGTCTGTTGGATATATGCTCAGGCACGGACTGAGAAAAAAGCATCCATGGAAATAAAAGTATCAATATAAAAAAACGAAACATTATTTTATTTTCGGCTCATAAGACTCAACAAATTCTTCATACTCCTTTGTTTTGTAAGCCTCGGTCGCAACAAACATCAATAAGAGTTCCATCTGTGCAGGTTGTTGAAAACCCGGTTGAACAAAGAGTAGCTTTCCTTCTTCATCCATATAAGCTGTTGAAGGAAAGGACATTCGTCCACCCATAATAGCAGCAGCAAATTCATTGGGTCTGGCACGTTTTTGTCCCGACTCATCCACGATAATTTCTCTTCCTTTCCAGACCTGCTCTCCAAGCTGTACATCCTTAGAAGATTCTGCATTAAATTTTATAGGATAGAAATACGTGTTCAAAATTTCCACGATCACCGGATGGGAAAAGGTCACAGCATCCATCCTCTTGCACCAGCCACACCAATCAGTATAAAAATCTATAAATACTTTTCTGGGTTGTGAAGGTAACTTTCCGAAGGCTTCTTCAACACCATGCCATTTTACCTCCTGGCTGAACAAAACTCCGCTACTATACAATCCTGCGAATAATAATACAATGGTTATTTTTTTAAACATACGTCAATTTTTTGTTTTCAAAGATAGTCATTCTGTAGAAACATGCAAAAAACTTCTTTTATTGTATCTTTGGGGCAATAAAATCAGAACACTATTAATACTTTGACATATTAAATAATTTTTATTTTTTAGTTCATTTACCCCACCCTAAAGGGTGTAAGCTAAGAAAGCATTGGCAAAGATAGCAAAAAAACCATCAATCATGAATGAGATACGAAAACTGCAACCACAGGCTCTTTGGACTTTTTTTGATGACCTGACAAATATTCCCCGACCCTCGAAACATGAAAAAAAAGCACGGCAATATCTGATTGATTTCGCTAAAAGCAAAAATTTGGAATATCAGGAAGATCGTGCCGGCAATATTCTGATCTGCAAAGCTGCCACTCCCGGTATGGAAGAAAGGGAAACGGTAATTTTACAATCCCATATTGACATGGTGCCTCAAAAAAACAGTGACAAGACGCACGATTTCTTCAACGATCCCATCATTGCTTATGTTGATGGTGACTGGGTAAAAGCAAAAGGCACCACTCTCGGTGCTGACAATGGCATTGGAGTTGCTGCAATGCTATCTGTTTTAGCAGACAAATCGATTGAACACAGTTATATTGAGGCCCTTTTTACGGTGGACGAAGAGACTGGTATGACAGGTGCCTTTGGATTGGAAAAAGACATGCTTACCGGAAGCTATCTTATCAATCTTGACACCGAAGAAGAAGGAGAACTTTGTGTTGGCTGTGCCGGTGGCATCAATATCACGGGCAGCATGCCTTTGAAAAAAGAGAAGAGTCCGGACGGGCAAGCATCATTCTCTCTTTCTGTCAGAGGATTGCGGGGAGGACACTCCGGTCTGGATATTCATTTAAGACGGGGCAATGCCAACCTACTCATTGCACAGATAATCAGGGAAGCCAGAGAAGGTTTATCTTCAAGGCTGCATTACATACAAGGTGGATCTCTGCGAAACGCCATTCCAAGAGAAGCTTTTGCAACAGTTTCAGTACCTGAAGAAAACAAAGAAAAATTCATCCTGCGTATTTCTGCCCTCACCCTTAAATTCAAGCAGGCTTTTCAGGAAAATGATCCCGATTTAGAAATTGACTGTATTTCAACCGACACACCGGAAAATGTTTACCCTTCTTCGACACAACAGAGTCTGCTCAACACCATACTTGCCATTCCCAACGGAGTCATTGCCATGCATAAATCCTTTCCCGGCGTTGTTGAAACATCAAACAACCTGGCAGCCATCAGGGAAAAAGACAGCAATATTGAAATACTCAATCTCTTGCGAAGTTCTTCCGAAGAATCAAAAAAAACGATTGGCAGGCGTATTGAAAAATTGCTGATAATCAGCGAATTTAAAGTCATAATGGATGGTGACTATCCCGGCTGGCAACCCGATCGCAACTCGGTTATTCTGGATCTTTGCAAGAACCGCTACTTCGCTCTTTTCGGGGAAAAAGCCAGGGTAAAATCTGTCCATGCCGGACTGGAGACAGGTTTATTCAAAAAAAACTACCCCCATCTCGATATGATCTCTTTTGGTCCCAACATCCGTTTTCCACATTCTCCGGACGAAAAAGTACAGATCAGTTCCGTGGAAAAATTCCAGATATTTCTGATTGACCTACTGGCAAATTTTCCCGCCTGATCAATCCAAAAACCCTTGTTCTTTCAGTGTTTCGATCAGCGTTTTTGTGAAATGCAGGTTGTCTGTTTTTTTGTAACGATTTTCAGTAAATATCAGGGCAAGATTTTCTTTTTTGTTAAGCTCTTTTAATTCCTTCGTCAGGTCTGAATTCTCTGTTTCTTTCCATATTTCGTTAATGGCATCTTCGCTATAAGGCTGATAGGTTTCATTATGCACAACACCATTTAAGGGGAAACGCGAAGTCAGCGGAGGATCTTCATCCGGATATCCCATCACCATGGTAGCTACCGGGAAAACACCTTTGGGCATTTTCAGTATCTCAACAAAACCTTTGGCATTAAAGAGGCAAGTTCCCAGGTAGCAGATCCCCAATCCTTGATTTTCTGCTTCCAGAGCCATGTTTTGCGATACGAGTGCAGCATCTACGGTGGCATTCATAAACCACAACAAATTATCATATCCGGGTTCTGCACCCCGTTGCTCACACCACTGATGAAAACGATGCACGTCAGCACAAAGCGTAACATGTACCGGCGCCTGTTTTACCATGGGCTGGTTAAAATGAAGGGGAGATAGTTCCTCTATCAGTTTTTTATCCTGTGTAACGATAACAGAATATAACTGCATGCTCCCTGTATTAGATGCCCTGATACCTGACTCCAAAATTCCATGCAAAACTTCTGGTGGGATTGCATCCGGTTTATATTTACGAATTGACCTGTGCTGTTGGATACTTTCAATCTGCTCTTTCATACAAATAATTTATTTTTTGATGACATAGTACATTGCTGTTGTAAGGAAATTTCGCAGCCATGGAATTGATGCAATCAATTTTGATTGTTTCCTGGGTTTTAATCCAAACTTGGTTTCATAATTCGGGTTGATCAGGTAATAGTCTTCCTCTAGGATATGATAAACTTCCTTATTCAGAATACGTTTAAATCGTTCAATGGATATCCCTGTTCTTTTTATTCCCATCAATCCTTTGATACGTCCTTCTGTTTCTCCTGCCAAAGTCAAAATACCCTTGTATAAAAATGTTGGCAAAAGATGAATATAAGGAAATTTGGAAATTATCCAACTCTGACACACCTGTTGATGACCTCCAAAGGGGTTTTGCCATGGGGGGAAAGCAAAAAATGCGATTCCATCAGGTTTAAGAAATCGCTTCATAAAACCCATAAATTTTTCCTGATCAAAAATATGTTCAATAACATCCCGAAGCAATACAACATCATATTGTCCTAACCGGTCTTCAGCATCATAAACATTCAAACAAAGCAATGTTAAGTTGTCTTTTTTTGGATGGTTCTCAAAGAAAGACTGTGCCAGTTCAATACGTTTCTCAGAAAGATCAATACCTGTCACCAGGCAATTCCGATCAATAAAAGGTCTTAAATTTCCTCCTTCCCCACATCCAATTTCCAATATTTGCATCCCGGGTTCAATTTTTCTATGTGCTTCGATATAAGGGATAACAAATTTTTCTGTTGTATGGGACTGTTCCTCAAAATATATAGATTTGTCTTTATGTCGTTGAAACATGATATGTTTTTTCCTCAAAGTTAAATTTTCCTGTTTACAAACCTTACTTGTCGCTTATTTTTTCTTGTCAAACCATATAATTTTGCTGTCAATATTACAAAATTGTTAAAAAAAATAATTTTTATCAAACATCAAAATAAAATACTTATTATTGCGATGAATTTCTTAACATGAATTTTTCTTGCTAAGACTATTTATATGTAACAAAACTTTATGGAAGCTTTATACATTACGCTCATCGCCATTCTTTTTGTTTTGGCTATATCGGATTTGGTTGTCGGGGTTAGCAATGATGCTGTTAATTTCCTGAATTCAGCCATTGGCGTAAAAGTCGCCAAATTGCGTACAATCATGATCGTAGCAGCACTCGGTATTTTTGTCGGTGCGACATTTTCCAATGGCATGATGGAAGTTGCCCGAAGCGGGATATTTCATCCCCAGCAATTTTACTTCAACGAGATCATGATTATTTTCCTTTCCGTGATGATTGCCGATGTGATCTTATTGGATCTTTTCAATACCTTTGGGATGCCGACATCTACAACAGTTTCCATTGTTTTTGAATTATTCGGGGCTGCTGTTGCCATATCCTTGTTTAAGATTGCAGGAGATGATGGAGGCACCCTCGGGCAATATATCAATTCAGAAAAAGCATTGGCCATCATTTCAGGTATCTTACTCTCCATCATTATTGCTTTTACCATTGGTGCCATCATTCAATGGATCATCAGGCTCATTTTCAGCTTTAATTTCGATAGAACCTATAAGTGGTTCGGGGCTATCTGGGGCGGATTTTCCATTACATCCATTGTGTATTTTTTACTGATAAAAGGCGCAAAGAGTTCTTCACTTATTACGCCTGACATCCTTCATCAGATAGAAAGCAACACATTAACAATCCTTATAAGCTGTTTTGCCGCCTTCACCGTTGTTCTTCAGCTTCTGGTTTCGCTTTTCAGGGTCAATATTTTACGTGTCATTGTGTTGGTGGGCACATTTGCCCTTGCCATGGCTTTTGCGGGCAATGACCTTGTGAATTTCATCGGTGTCCCTTTGGCGGGACTTGCATCATTCAAAGCTTTTATTGCCGGCGGGGGCATATCGCCTGATTCATTTACAATGGAAGCACTGGCAGATACTGTGCAAACGCCAACAACATATTTGCTTATCGCGGGTGCTATCATGGTCATTACTTTATGGACTTCAAAAAAAGCCCGTTCCGTGACAAAGACATCTTTGGATCTTGGTCGTCAGGAGGAAGGCGATGAACGATTCCAGTCATCAGCAGTAGCAAGGATACTTGTAAGAATGTCGGTATCAACAAGCAATCTTTTTCCCCGGGTCATGCCTGCTCCTGCCAAACAATGGGTTCACAGCAGGTTTGATGTTTCCAAAGCAAAAGAATCAAAATACTATGACCCTACGCTGTCTTTTGACTTGGTAAGAGCTTCAGCAAATCTTGTGGTGGCAAGTATTCTCATCGCCTTTGCCACCTCGTTGAAACTACCACTGTCAACAACTTACGTAACATTTATGGTTGCTATGGGCTCTTCTCTTTCAGACAAGGCGTGGGACAGGGAAAGTGCCGTGTATCGTATCACCGGGGTGCTGACAGTGGTTACCGGTTGGTTCTTTACTGCCTTTAGTGCCTTTACGCTTTCATTTGTGCTTGCTTCTATTATTTATTGGGGAGGCGTACCCCTGATATTTCTTTTATGTACTCTGGCAGTTTTCGCAGTCATCAAGACACAGCTCTTTTTCAGAAAAAAACAGTCAGAGATTTCCAAAGAAAATAAAATCCGGGATACTATGGACGATTCAAGTATTCTTGAAACCTGCTGTAACAATTTGGACGATGTGCTGGCAAAAATCGACAATATTTACGAACGTGCCATCTCGGGACTGATCAAAGAAAAACGGTTGCGGCTAAAAAAGGCACTACAAGAAACCGAAGCTGTGAGCAAACAAACCAAAGGTTACAAAAACAATGTCCACTATACCATTGACAAGCTGGAACAGGATTCTGTGGAAACCGGACATTACTATGTTCAGGTCGTGGACTACCTGCGAAAAATCAGCAAAACAACAGACAATATTATCCGTCCGATATTTACGCACGTAGATAACAACCACAAGCCATTATTATCTGAACAACAAAAAGATATTTCCGAAGTTCAACAAGCGGTAAGCAACTACATAAATACCTTGCGAAGCCTCCATTCTAAAGGAGAATTCAAGTGCATAAAGGAAGCGTTAAAACAACTCTTTAAAATAAAAGAAACACTCAACGGGCTTAAGAAAAAACAGTTGAAGATGATCAAGAAAAAGGTAGTCGGAACACGCAACAGCATGCTGTATCTGGAGTTGATCGAAGAAACGAAAAACCTGCTTACTGATTTACATGGATTGATCAAAGCCGAAAGAGATTTTGTGAATTATAAGAAGAAGTAAATTTGCTTTTCTATCGGATTATTGATTGTTCCGGCTTTCATCCGTGATATTCTTTGCCAGGGAAAACAAAAATTCAGCACCTCCCCCTTTTCGGTTTTTAACAGAGATTTCGCCCTGATGAAAGAGCACGGCATTTTTAACAATCGCCAAGCCAAGACCGGTACCTCCGTTATTTCTTGCCCTCCCTTTGTCTATCCGGTAAAAACGTTCAAAGATACGAGACTGGTGTATGGGGTCAATACCCACCCCGTTGTCTGCAAAAGAGATGAATATATTGTTTTCCGTTTCCAAATATTCATCAATAAATATGGTAATATTTTCACCACCATATTTTAATGCATTTTCCATCAGATTCTGAAAAACAGAATAAATAAGCATCTTATTTCCACGTACTTTTGTGGCATTTTTGATGTTATGACTGATCTTTATATTATTTTCTTCAATACGTCCATGTAAGTTTTCAATCACATCATTTACAATGGAAGCAATTCCCACTTCTTCAATTTCAAACAAGCCGGATGCCTCTTCGATTTTATTCAGCATGGCAATATCACTGATTAATTCGGAGAGCCTTTCTATTTGTGCCGAAGCTTTTTCAATAAAATAGTGTTGTTTTTCTTTTGTTATATTTTTTGTACTCAGCAAAGTTTCAAGATATCCCCTGATCGAACTTACCGGAGTCCTTAATTCATGGGCAATGTTAGAAGTCATCTCCTGTTTCATCTTCTTCTGTTTTTCAACTTTTGTCACATCATGAATAGAGACCTCATAACTTGTATCCTGAAAAACAACACATTGTATATTGAAGAAACGCCCTTCTTTTTCAATTGACCAAGATTTTACAGGAAATGTTGTGTCTCCTGTTTCAAGTTTTGTTAAGCACTGTTTAATGAACTTTTTCACAGGGAAAAATTCTTTTACCTGCAGAAAATGATCGGCATTAATGGCCGGTGTATCAGAGATAAGATTCAGGTATTGAATAAAGTGGTTATTGGCAAGGATTTTTTTGTTTTCTTTTGAAAAAACAGCAATCCCTTTTTGTGACATTTGTAAATGAAGAATCAATTTTTCTTTCTCATTCTTTAATGCTCTGTTGGCATCTTTCAAGTCATTGTAAATAGAAACTATTTGTTTTCCAATGGTTCCCAGTTCATTATTTGGAAAGTCCATCATATCAGAAAACATCTCATCCTTTCCTGCTTTCAATGCAAAATCTTTGAGTTTTAATATCGACTTCCCTACCTTATCAGACACAAAAATCAGAATGCCACTGATCAAAATAAAAAGGAGAATAATAAAAAAGAAAAAAATATTTTCTACCTGCAGGAATTCTTTAATACTTACACTGTATTCAATGGCAGTTCTCACATAATATCCATCATAGCTTTTAGCATAATAATAAAAAGGTTGATTGGTTGTTTCTGATAACCTGACATGGGTTCCTTTGTAACTGAATTTTGCTTTTTGTATTTCCGGTCGTTCTTTATGATTTTCCATTTCACGGGCAGCTTTATAATTATCATAAAGAACAAGCCCATCATCTCTTATAATCGTAATACGAATATCATTTCTTGGAAAGATTTTTGCAATCGAATCAAGATCTTTAAATTCTTTTTGCCGAAAAATCTTCTGATGTTGCATAAAGCTGTTGACAAGATCAGTATAACTCTCAAGAACACTTTCAAGAGATTCTGTTTTATATTGTTTTTCCCGATGATATTGAAAAGCAATAATAACAGTTGTGAATATCATAAACACAATAAAAAAATAAAAAAATAATTCTTGCCTGTATGATATTTTACGAAACATTGAACAATATGTATTTATTTTGCTTTTTCAGGATTAAATGAATAACCATAGCCTTTTCTGCTAACAATCATTTCACTATAATTCTCAAGTTTTTTTCGCAAACGGGTAATATGGACATCAACAGTCCTGCTATCGACAATGACATCACTTTCCCAAATCCGTTCCATAATATCTTCACGGGAAAAGATACGATCCTGGTTTTCAATTAATAGCCGAAGAATTTCAAATTCCTTTTTTGTTAACTCTATCGGTTTTTTATGTAAAGACACCAGCTTGCTATTCACATCTATTTCAAGTTCATGTACATTGATATTTTCTTCTTCACGCCCAACAGACCGGGTTCTTTTTAGCACTGCTTTCACCCTTGCAATCACTTGTCGTACAGAAAAAGGTTTTGCTATGTAATCATCGGCGCCAAGGCTAAAACCTGTAAGTGTGTCGTTTTCTGTATCTTTTGCAGTTAAGAAAACAATTGGCACAGTCAACTTTCTTTCTTTCCTGATCACCTCTGCCAATCGAAAACCAGACATTTTTCCCATCATAATATCAAGCAGCAACAAATCATACTTTTTAAGCCGGAGTTTCAACGCTTCTTCGGCAGAATTGGCAACATCAACAGAAAAACCTTCGTTTTCGAGATTAAATTTGAGAATCTCACACAGATCTTCTTCATCATCAACAACCAATATTTTATAATTTTTCATATTTTTAAAATTTATTTTCAATTGTCATATGGAGCTCGCTATGAGACTAATTCTCTTTCTAACTGACAATCTAATCAAATTTTTAATAATCATTCTCGTGCACTTCGACAAGCTCAGCAGAACTGTGTCAAAATTTTTGTCATGGCTCGGTTCATATTTTTTTTGATTAGATGATTAGTGCCTTATAATTTTTTCTTGATTTTTTCAATTCCCTTGTGTCGCACATCCTACACCCTTTACCGGATGGTATTCAAATCCGGCAATAATTGTTTGTTTATACGGAATGAATTCCTTAATTTCTTTTTCGTTTTTTTCCTCTTGTGCGATCACGAGCATATAAAAAATTTGTACTGCAATGATAAAAGAGGATTCTGATTTTTGCTGTTATCCCCATATTAAATTTTTGTTACGTTATTGTTACATTTCTACTTGATGATGCAATATTACTGCCCTAATATTACAAAATTGTTAAGAAGTGGTTACGTTATCGTTACAAAAAGATAAAGGGAGGTTAATTTTAGTATGCTTGATTTGCACAGTGCCAACTTCTCAGTGCATTATTTATTAGGTAGTTTTCGCAAAAGAACTATCTAAGTGTAAGGCTCCTTTTTATTTTTATCTCCATATCCCAATGATAGTCACTGTCTGATTTTATATCAAATGTGTCTGTGTTCTTTAACAAAAACTCTCCCAACTGCTCTTCATTAAAATCGGTATAATCACCTTGCATTATTAAATCACAATATATGTCCGAAACGCTGCTTGACTTTCTCTTGGGTCTTAAGAATTCTACGCAATGTCTTCAAAATCCATTTTCAAAATTGCTTTTTAAATTTTATTTTTCTTCAAATATACGAATCCGATTATTAATATCTTTTCCAA
>CAYSRH010000004.1:0-20097 GCA_964433245.1 uncultured Bacteroidales bacterium
AGTTCAATAAAATAATATCCATCCTCCGAAGTCGTATCAGATGTTATAAACACCAGATCTTCTTCTCCTGTATCTTCATCAATTCCAATCATAAAGAGCATAGCAATTGCATCTTCCATGGGAGTAATCTCTGCATCTTCTTCCTGGAGAATATTATTCACTTTTCCTCTCACACCCAATGAAATATAATCTTTATCATAAAAAGAAAAGATATCATCACAACAATTTTCGTTCCTTAGTGATTTTACCCCTGTTCTGTTAGAAACAAATAGCCCCTCTTCTTTTTGTTTCACATTCAGGACAAAGTCTATATCATCATAGCTTGAATTAATAGGTTTTCCAAGATTCTCCGGATTCTTAAATCGTCGCTGAGAACCTCTTGCTCTGAAAATATCAAACCCGCCATATCCCGGATGGTAATTCGAACTAAAGTATAGTATTTGCGATGTCTGGTCAAAAAAGGGTGTAATTTCGTCACCGGGCGAATTCACCCGCCTGCCACAATTATCAACCCTGGCAAAAGAACTATCGCGGGGTTCAAATACTGAATACCACATATCCATTCCTCCGACACTTCTTATGGGTCGGTCTGAAACAAAATACAGAATTTCTCTGTATCTTCCTCTTTGTGCATGCATGCCAAGGGCTGGCATTGTAGAAGTATATCCTTCCATATTCACAGGTTCTCCGAGATCTTCAGGCTCCCCCCACATTCCGAGTGAGTCTTTATAGGATATATATATCCTGCACAAAGTTTTATTTTGCCAATCAACCTCACATTTCGAAAAAAAGAGTCGTTTCCGATCCATTGAAACAACAGGATTTGTATAATGTGCTTCATCTTCATTAAAAGGGTAATCCAGTGGTCCGTCACTTTTCCATTGAATGTCAGATTTCCGGGTTGCCTGGTAGAGTCTCCGGTATGGTATTTTAGTTTCTCTTTCTGAACGAATCATATAAACAAGTGTGTCGGAGGGTAAAGAAGAATAAAGGATCGTATTCATATCCAAATACGTAGGAGATGATTCAACAAACCCTGAATTAATTGATTTATCGAGATGAACAACATCAATATTTCTGACCGTATCTATCTCAAGAGCCATTTCACAACCCTCTGCTTCAAAACTTGCCCATCGTCTTAACTCTCTGCCCCTGTATTCACTCTGAAATTCTTCAAACAAAGTTAATGCTTTTTCATAATTTCCCTGCATTTTTAATATTTGTGCCCAATAGAATTTCGCCTCAACAAAGGTTTCATTATCCAGGTTATACACCTCTTCAAACAATTCCAGTGCCCGGTCATAATTTCTGACATCCCGGTGGAGTTCTGCGAGTTGATATTTTGCTTGAAAATCAGCAGGCATCTTTTCTGTATAGACTTCGAGATAATTGATCGCTGAATATATATCTTTTACTTGCAGGGCATTTTCTACTGATTTTTTCAAACGCTTTGGCGGCATTTTTTCAAAATCATTCTGTGCTTCCAAATTTACTCCGGAAACCAGTAAACAAAACAGGAAAATTAATATTGTAAACCTAAAATCTTTCACAGGGGATAAATATTTTTTGTATTTGCGATGTAAACTCTTTATATATCAAGGATATTTCAAATCCACCCGGACTTCTTGATGCTCCGGTTAAGGGAGACATATTCACATCATAACTTATGCCTGCCGTCCAGTTAAACCAATTTACCCCTGCCAAAAAGATCAATGCATCAAAATTTTTAAATTCATTTCTTGTGTAAACACCAAAAAAAACAGATTTTTCCATATAAGAATTATCCAGTATATACGTTCCGGTAAGACCATAGACCATATTTTCTGCTTTATTCTGGTTCATGTATATCAGATTAGGTGTTATATACACAGCATCTGTTACTGAAACATTGGCACTTCCATGGACAACCATCCTCAGGGGGGTATTAAATGACCCCGGTTCAATAAAACCCTGGGGTGTTGACAGCAAATGAAAAAAAGCAATGCCAACCGAAGGCTCAAACATGTTATTTATCAGTTGATATTTTATCCCTGCATTCAAATCAAAAGCATAAGTATTTTCTTTATAGGCTATTTCATCTGTCGTAAGATCACTATTGAAAACCCCTGTATAAAGATCAAACTGGTCTCCAAAAGACAAACCGCCACCAAGATTTTGGTTAATAATACCAGGCTGTAGCCCTACATTGATCTTATGATTATCAAGATAAAACCGGTAAGCACCACCAATATAAAACTGGGTGGTTCGTAAGAGTCCGTCGTTGGATCTGTCATGAAGAAAAACCGCACCCCCGCTAACAGTTTTCCCTCGTAAAATAAATTGCCGGTCTCCTGACAATACAACCGTATTATATGGAGAAATAGAACTCCATTGTGACCTGTACAAATTATTCACCCTCCATTGTCCTGCAAAATCACCTGTATTGGCAGGATTCAAAGTTTGTGGAGAAAAGAAAAACTGGGAGAAATGAATATCCTGCCCAGATAAAAACCCCGAAAAAACGAGGAACACAAAATATAAAAATGTAATCCTTTTCAAAACTATCTTGACATTTATACTTTATAAATCCTAAATTCTAAATTAAATTTCCACAAATGAAAACATGCAAATGTAATGAAATTTTATGTAAATCTAATAAAATTTACTACTTTTGCTATACATAAGTATTAAAAAACATTTGACAGGCAATGATTTTTTTCATAAATTTATTTTTTTTATAAATCAGCAATTTACATCATGAGAAAAAAAATACTTCTCGCTTCCTTATGTGTCTTCTTTAACATGCAGGCACAAACCTTAAAACCACGTTACGAAATCACAGGAACTAATTCAGGCTGTACCGGTACCGAGGTGACCTTCAACAATATTTCTGAGTTTTCTGAACATGAAATTGATTATATTAAGTGGGATTTCGGTGACGGATCCACCCATATCAGCAGCACCTTTGAACCTACAGTTACGCACACTTTCAATATACCGGGAAAATTTCAGGTATATTTGGAAATAAAAGATGCCGTAAGTAGTTCCCGTTGGACCGGTGTCTCCGGAACAGATACCATCTGGGTTAAGATATCTGAAAAACCTGTTATTGATTTTTCTTTTCCTGAAAACCAGCTTGTTTGTTCTGAAGGTGGTACTGCACAAGGTGATGGGAGCAGTACCTATTCTCCAAGCGAAAACAGGATTGAAATCTATCGATGGACAACCGATGAAGGTGGATCTCCCATGTTCGGAAAAATAAGGCAAATTCCTTTTTATCAAAACGGCTACAGAAATGTAACACTTACAGTTACAGATGAATATGGTTGCCAGAACAGCCTTACAAAAAATTCTATTGTGTATGTTTCAGCCATAGAACCCAATTTTTATACATCCGACGGACCTTCTGACACAACATGCATCTATAACGAATTTAATAACAAAGCCATAACTTTGTATAATGCTTCCACCGGTCAGGACGGGTTCAACTGCGATAGTACTTTATGGGAATTTCCTGAAGGTTTCAAATTAAATGTCTCTGACAAAGAAATCTCGCTTACATATAATACAGAGGGAGAAAAAACTGTCACAGCAACCCTGCATAACTACGTAGATTTTAATATAGGGGGTGAGAATTTTACCGAACTTTGTGCAGTCAATGAAGATATTCCCTTTTATGTGCAGAAGCCTGTTGCTGATTTCGAAGCAAGTGAAAGCTGGGTATGTAATTTTCCCCAGGAAGATATTCTGCTGACTGCACTTCACCAGGCACCCGGAAGCACGTGGAACTGGGAAATTACTAATGAACTTGGTAATATAATGGACACTTATTCCGGTAAAAATATCACACATACTTTTGACTCAGAAAATGAAATCTATGTAAATCTTGGTATTATCACCAAATACGGATGTAAAGACAACATTACCTTCAGGGAAGCCTTTGAAAGCAGGCATGCTGAAATAAATCTTACGACTGATGAAGAAGAAAACGGCAGTAAATGTTCGCCTTTACTTGTGAATTTTACAGGAGAACTTGATCCGGTAAAAGACGACCAGGGGAATCCGGTAGGAAATACAATGGAATGGAAATATGTATTTGAAAGGCAAGAGCCTTATGTTTCTCCTGCAGAATATAACTTTCTTGATGAACGTGTATTATCCCATCCGGGAATAAATTCTACAGAAACCGACTTTTCCTTTGATCAATGGGGAAATTATCAAATCAAATTAATCATTGACAATGATGTGTGTGGTAAAGATTCTACCCAAATAGAAGTTATGGCAGGGGATAGTAATATTTATATTGATTTACATTACACGCCGGACACCTGCTTCATACATGAAATACCTTTTATAGATCTGTCTTACGGAGCAGGCATAGAACCACCCACATTAGATGATCTGAAAGAAGACAAAAAAATATCTAAATTTGGATGGAATGTAACGCTAAAGTATGGCGATGGATTGAGCGATGATAATATGATAGAATATATTCACGGGTATCTGCAACAAGGACCATCAGCTGAAAATGAAAACTATCCGGGTAATCAGATAGATCTGTTCCAACCAACAAAATATCTGCCCGGAGATTATGAAGTTGTTATGATCGTTGATCATTACGGCTGCATAGATAGTGCCTCTTTTTCCCTGACACTAAAAGGTCCTTTCGCTCATTTTGTAGATGGACGAATACAAGGGTGTGAAGACAATGACCAATCACATACATATATATTTGACATTGCTATATTCGATGCAGATGAAATACAGATTTACTGGGGCGATGGGCAGGATACCACCATCACCTTCCCCGGTGTCATTGAAAGTGATACCATTACAGTAGATCATTTCTATCCAAATGTTGTAGAATATGTGGAAGATTTCTACCTTGTCGCTTTTAATTCAACCTCCACTATAAGTTGCACTGACACAGCAAAGTTTTCCGGCGACATATATGGAAATGATGTTTTTGAATTCTGTGTGGATGATACACCAACGGGTAGTTTTATATTGGCAGAAGACACCATTTGTTTTAATGAACCTTTCCATGTTGAATCAACTTCTTCAGATAACACAAAGATATTCGAATGGACAGCCAAAGATATTATCAGCGAAGAGGGACCCGAGGGACTAGGTGAAGAAACATTCCTGTTTCCTTATGTAAGAGGTGAATTTGAGATCACTCTGACAGCAAGGACCTGTAATTTATGTCCCAGTGAAGCTGTAGATACAGGCTATGCTTTACAACCCCATGCCGATTTTGAAGCAGTAAGGACAGGTATCTGCCCGGGAGAAGAGGTAACTTTCACCTATTCGGATGACCCGGGATTGTCGCCAAGAACCTATAATGACAGATGGGACTGGTCTTTTGGTGATGAGAACAGCAGAACCGTAATGAACGATAATCCTGTTAAACATACTTATGGTGCTGACAAAACAGACCATAATTTTTCTCCATCACTTACAATCACTGATGCGAAAGGTTGTATTAACAGTATAGCCAAAAATGATTACATCAAATCACACATTCCCAATCCCTCAACCCAGGTAACACAATCCAAGCCCAATAAAATTTGTAACGAAACAGAGTCCATTAGTGTAACAAGTTTTGATGCAAATAATAAATCCGGTGTCGGATTACAGAGTGTTATACTGGATATGGGAGACGGAACCGCACCACAAAATCGTCCGGTACAAACATCCGGACTATTAAATTATGGGCGCGTAACAGGATATCGCTATAATTTTTCGGATCCTCAGGGATGGAATCATAAATCAGTAACCATTACAGCTACGTTGACTGATGACAACGGTTGTGAAAAAACGGTAGCCTATCCTCACCAGCAAATTGTCTATGAAAGACCGGATATGTTTACCTTTGACACAGTTCCCGGAGCATTAGGCACATCCTGTTATCCTACATCTATAACAACAAAACTTGATTTTTACCAGTCTGCTTCCGATACGGTAAGACGTGTTTATTACATGTCAGAAAATAACCTTGGAACAAAACCTTTTAGCGGTCTCGGACATATTGATTCTATTACAAACCTGCAATTGTTTCTGCCGGGAGAGCACGACATATCCATCTTCGTACAAAGTGTCAACGGCTGTCATTCCGATACAATAAAGGAAGTTGATTTTATTGATATTCCCGGTCCTTATGCTGAATTTGAGGTATTCACCGGTACATCTCCCATTACTCCCTATGAGTTATTTGCCTGTAGAAAACAACCTTTATTCTTCAGCATCACTGAATACCTGAATTTATCACATGGTTACCGCTGGCATTTCGATATGAATACAGCAGATCATTCTGACAGATCAGCGGCATCCGTCTCCGACATACATTATGATGTCTCTGAATATGGTGTATATTCTTATAATACATCGGGAGATAAATTTGTTCAACTTGAACTATTAAGTGATGATCCTGCCTGTGTCAGATGGGCTCCCAGGCCTGAAGACAATGCCATGCAATCAATAGAAGACTATTTTTATCAGGAGATCTATATAAAACCGTTAAATGCCTTTTTTGCTCCTGCAGATTCTGCCTGTGGTAAAAATGACACGATTATATTTACAATGAAAGACCCTGAACATGTTTCAGAATCTTTTTGGGTTTTTCACCACAACACAACAACAGATACCCTGGGTTTAAATTCTGACACGCTCATACTGGATAATTTCCCCGATTACGGCAACTATAGTGTTTCTCTTTATACTCGTGACATGGATGGTTGTGAGGACATGGAAACATTTCCTTTTACTGTACACCGCTTACCGGACAATACGATAATCCGTGGAGACACAACCATCTGCTATGGGGGGCAGGCACAGCTTTCCATGATTTCTCATCATAATTATCGCTACACATGGGATCCTCCACAAAATCTAAATATTACAAACATACACAATCCCATTGCATCACCTCGTAACACAACAACGTTCTCAACAAATATTTACGATGACTCTACAACTTGCACATCAGACACAAATATTACAGTAAGGGTACAGGATGTTCCTTCAATTATTTTCTTTGAAATTAACAAAAATACCGGCGACACAATTCCGCTTCCCAACGACTATGCTTTTCTTGCTATTGGAGACACTCTATATGTTTTGGCATACCATCATCAGGATCCCAATGTAGATGTTTTCTGGGAATACAACGGAACAGACAGTCTTGGTAATCTGGCAATACTATATCCGAATGCAACTACCCATTATACTGTCATAGCAAAGGACAGTACGGTTTATTTGTATGGTTGCCATCCTGCAACAGGCGAACTGGAAGTTGAAGTATCAGAAGGATCTGTTGATGTTCCAAAGGCTTTTTCTCCTAATGGAGATGGAATTAATGACATTATTTATGTTAAGGGCTGGGGAATTCACCTGATTGATCAATTTGAATTCACTATATACAATCGCTGGGGACAAATGGTATTCAAAACCAATAATATCCATGAAGGCTGGGATGGTATGTACAAAGGAAAACTTCAGGGCGTTGACACCTACACCTATAACATACGTGTAACTTACCAGGACGGCAATGTAATGACAAAGTCCGGTGCATTTACGCTATTGCAATAATTTACAGCTTACTATAAAAAGTTGAGTTGGGTAAACTTGAAAAATTTATTTTCCAGCACCCGGGCAATCCGGTGAACAACGGTTCTTCTTATTTCCAGTCCCACCGGAAGGTTGGGATCCTGATGTGCTACATTTACGTGGGTTCCTACCATAAAATGAATTTCATCGCTCTTAAGCAGTAACTTGACAATCTGATCTGCCGGTCCGTTTCCCAAAACAGTATTGGCATTCATTTGTTCAAGCACACGATGTACCTTTTCTAGCGTAAGGATTCCCTCGGTTATCAGGTCTGCACCTTCCATAGATGATGTTGGTGGCAAATCAGCATCAAGTATTTCTATGCTATTGATGATTTTTCGATCCAAATGCTCTGCAATAATATCCGCCGTTGTTGCGCCTGATATTATTTTTCTTCCTTCAAACTGCTGAAAGACTCTGGCCAACTTCTTATCTTCTTTCTTATTGTAAGGAGGACCTGTGCAAAGCAGAAGCCTTCGGGGTTCACGAAAATATATCACACCGCAACTAATATCATCTTTTGCATAATACTCATCATTTTTTATTGCTCTGTTGATTATTTTGCTGGCCAGCTTGTGAGACGAAATTGAGTGGTTATCATTTATCACCCCCTTTACATATTGTTCCAGATTTTTATTTTCCCATCCCAAAGGATACTTCTTTGTTCCAAGTCCTGATAAAACAACACCATCAGAATAAAAAATAATCCTGTCTTCTTTCTTCGAGACAAAAGAACATTTTCTTATTTCACGCCCCTTGAAACGTTCATCCGTCAATGACACTGTATCCCATCCCGGATCATATATCTTTTCACCACGCAAGATGGTACATTCCGGATTCTCATACTCAATAATATCAACTTTCCCGTCTTCTCTTATATCCAATATTGTAAATGTTGCATAACTGATCTTTCTGACACTGTCAACAGGCAGTGCATTCATGATACGCAAAGCAATCTTTTCAACCGGCATTTTATCCTGGATATAATTGATTGCCATGGAGGCTGTGATTGTGGACATCACATTGGCCTTCAATCCATGCCCCATACCGTCTGAAAGGACAATAAGGATCCTGTTATTTTCAGGATAGCGGCGACTGATATAAGTATCCCCACAGATTCTTTCCCCATGATATTTGGCTTGTCTGTGGGAAATATCTATATATGATTTTTTTTTATCTTCCCTGCTCGTCATTCTTTATCAAAAAGATCAATTATTCTGTTGAGTAGTTGTTCTACATTCGAAGCCTCTTCGCCCAATATAAATCCGATTTTCTGGACCATTTGAATATTTTTGTCCACCACTTCGGTTACTCTTTCCTTAATTTCATCTGCGCTTATCTCAGATAAATGGGCATCCCGGAATAATACACAAACATCATCATGATCCTTAACAGGAAAACAGGAAATCAACATCTTCCGTTCACCCAAAGGGAGATTTCGGTTGTATATGGCTTGCTTCTCTTTAAGAACATGACGAAAAAGGCTAATAAAATTATTCGGTACCAGCTTGGCTATATCTGCTCCTTTTAATCCGGGGATTACCTCATCAATTTCTTTTGCATCATTCCCCATCATTTCAATAAAAGCTTTGCTCGAATTCTGTATCTTCATGTTTTTATTTAAAATAACAAGAGAAAACGGGAGTTCTTCAAGAACAGCATCAATCACAAACTGACTTCTTTCCAGTTCTTTTTTTTCTGCAAGTATTTTCTTCTCAAGGTCTGCATTATTTTTTTTACTCCTGATAAACTGCTCCTTAACTAACTTATAATCTTTCAGATAATCTTTTGTTATGATTGCCGAATAACGAAAGCAGGATTCCTTGTCAGCAAATCCCTGTGCCACTGCTTCGGCAAAGTCGCGGCAACTGTTATAACCGCATGCCTTACAAAACATATTTTCGTGCTCCCTTCCGAGTTCACACATTATTTCATCAACTTTCTTCTGATCAACAGTTGGCAAACGCTGGTCATCCCGGGTAAAAGAACGGGAAAAATCCATCCCGAGGAACAGCTGAAGTTCCTGTATCCAACGATCATGGTTAAATGATTCCAAACGTTTGTTTGCAAAATGAATCACCATTGCCCTGCGTAAATTTTTATCTCCGTCAGGTGACATCCCGGGTCCCATCAGGCATCCTTCGTCATAAAACATATTAAAGTGGCAATTGATACGTTCATTGAAACGCTCAAAATCTTTGACACTCTGTAACATATTGGCTCTTCCTTCGGAAGTTATGATCTTTGAAGACAATAAATTTTCATCAATATCAGCCGTTTGTAATACGCCATTGCTGATCGGGTAAAGGGAACCCTTATAGCCATAGGGTGGGTCAAAATCACCAAATTCAAGACTTCTTTCCGCTATTTTCCGGTCTTTAAAAATTTTCCGTAATTCATGAAAAGTTAATACAGCATTGACTTCACCATCCTCCCCCTTGTATAATTCGGCTTCTTTTTTTGTTGCAATACAAGGACCGATAAAGACAACTTTGGTTTCCTTTCCATATTTTTTTCTCGCCATCTTGGCCGAAGCTACCATTGGGCTGACTATTGGAGCAAGATTGGCAATAAGATCAGGATAGTATTTTTCAATATAAAAAACAACAACGGGGCAATTGGCTGATATATAATATTTTCCCTTAAATTCATCTTCAAATAATTTCTTATACTGATATGCGATAAGATCCACACCAAAAGAAGCTTCATTTACATAATCAAAACCCAATCGCCTGATCATTTCCACAAACTTACGATAATCGGCAATATCAGGAAATTCACCGGAAATACTGGGATCAACAATTGCACACACACAATCATCCGAGGATAAAAGTGCATTTACATCATCAACAGAAAACTTATAGTATATTGCCTTGGGGGAACACCCGGCGATACAACTTCCACAAGCTATACATCGCTCAGGAACTATCTGGGGAAAATCATTTTCCCCGGTTTTTATGGCTTTTACAGGACAAATGCGAATGCATGAATGACATAACTTGCATTTTCCCTTATCAATTTGGATCAACTCCATTTTTTTATCTCTAAATGTTCAATTAACTGTCAAATTTGCATCAAAAAAAATGATTACAGTACAATATACGCCTGAAAAACATCATTTAGTATATCATACAACTTTTGTTCATCAATATATTTATATATGCGTCCGTTTGTCTGCAACACAGGTCCTTCACTACACAAACCAAAGCAATGGCTTCCCTGTAGTGTAACATAATCCTCAAGTGCATATTCTTTTATAAAATCCTGAATAATCTGTAAATGGCGTTTATTGCCCCTGCTAAAACATGAACTCCCCATACAAATCGTTAATTCAATCTTCTGTATCATTTTAATTTTAAGTTACCTTGCCTTTCAGCTACAATACTTGTTCTACAATATCTTAATTTTTAGTTCTGCCCTTATTTTAATGGTTAAATATTTAAATTATATAAGACACTGTTAAAATGTAGTTGTAAACCTAATTTCTAAGCGCCTGTGCTCTGTGGAAATGTTCATTTGCCTTTTTCACATCCCCCATGGCTCTGTACACCATCCCTATGTTACTATGGACATCTGCATCATCCGGAGCCAGTTGAATCGCCTTTTTGTTCGCTTCCAGGGCTTTCTCTAAATCACCACTGATTGCATAAGCAACCCCGAGGTCTTTCCACGATCTTTTACTTCCGGGATTTACCTGCACAGCTTTTTGCAAATATAACAAAGCCTTTTCAATGTCCTGCTTATGTTTTCCATAAAGATTTCCAAGATGATACAAAACTTCATAGCGACGAGGATTGATTTTATACACATCCTCGTACCATGCTATTTTTTTATCAACATCCTCATGTCCGGACAACAACAATTCCATGTTATCATACACCAGTTTATAATTCGGGTTTGAGCGTAGAATTCGCTTATAATAATAAAAAGTGCTGTCATAATCCTGATTGTACTCATAATGTGCATTGCCCAGCAACAATAATGCATCACGATAGGTCGGATGAATAGATACTGACCTGCGAAGATATTGTATTGATTGTTCCATGAGTGAATCTCTCAAATGTTCCTCCTCTGTTTTCTTGGCTTTTTCAAGTAATTTTCCTCCGGCTGTACAGTTTACTTTGGCGCTATTCACGGAGGTTCTGACATCTGTTGTAAAAAGTGTAAAATCATCTTTCCATGCACGATTCCTGTCTATCGTTTTATAGCTTGCAGCAACAAAGATGAACGACAACAGTGCCAGCGAAACAATGCGTGCTTTCTTTTCCGGCATCCATCGAAAGAGCATTTCTCCAATGACATATCCGGCAATCAGTGTGAATCCAAAGGAAGCAATGTAAATAAACCGTTCATTCATAAAGGTTCCAACCGGGAAAATAAGGTTTGAAACAATTGATAAAGAAGCAAGATAAAACCATATACCGTAAACATAAATACTTTTCTTTCGCATATACAAGAGGGCATAGAGTCCTATGGCTATATACAATAGAGCGATTAACCAGACAATTGGCATATTCCATGACATAAGCGGAATATGATAGGGGTAATAATCATACGTAAGAGGATGTGGAAATATTAATAATTTAAGATAAAGTCCCCAGGTATATATAATTGTTGCCATTTTTTCAGCCCCTGACATACCCAGGAAAGGATTATTCATCAATTCGTTGGGAGCATCCCCGAATCCGTATCCCAAAACCTGTCCCCTGATATACAAAAAAAGAAATGTTGCAACAAGCAATGGCACAGCTATTCTGAAATAATCACTTCGTTTTGCCTCAGTAAAAAAATACAGGGATACAGGTATTATAAATAAAAATGTAATGGCATTCTCTTTGGACATCAAAGCCAGAAAAAAGAAAACCCCGCTCCATATAAGTAATTGTTTATTCTTTTTATTTTGTGATTGCAGATCGAATAAGATATACCTGAAAGCAAAAAGAGAAAACAGAAAAGTTAAAATTTCATCGCGTCCCTTGATATTCGCAACAACTTCTGTATGCAAAGGGTGAAGCAAAAAGAGTAATACAGCGACATTCACTACATTGATCCACTGCCGGGAGATGTAATTTTTCAAGAGTTGCTGAAAAACCAATAACAATAAGATGCCCGTCAATGCATACAACAAAATATTAATAAGATGGGAAACCATGGGATTAAGACCCAGCAATTCATACTCCAAAGAAAAAGTAAGCAATGAAAGAGGTCTGTACCTACCTCCGCTTACCAGGTTCTTCTTCTCCTGAAAAAACCCCATGAATGTGTCGTTGGACAGAATATCCGGAATGCCTGAGATTCCCTGTTTCACATAAACATTTTCAGTGATCACAATGGCATCATCCAATGCATAACCATGTCCTATGGTATTGCCATACAGAAAAATACACAGTGCCACAATAATGGCATATAAAAGATATTGGGTTGTTCTGTTTATCTGCATAATTCTTATTAATACCTAATAACAAGTAAATATATTAATTAATTTTTATTTTTTTCAACAATACATATTCTTCTATATCAAAATTATACACTATATTTGTTTTGTGTAAATCAAAGAATACGATGACAATGAAAAAAACACTTTATTTTATCGTCTTTATTTTTTTACTGGTATCCTGTTCTCCGGCTTATGTACCAAGTGTTGTCAATAGTCCATTATTAAATAATCAGGGACAGATCCAGGGACGTATATCCTCAGGCACATCGGGTTATGATATACAAACAGCAGGTGCTCTCACCGATAATATCGGTGTAATGGTCAATGGCAGCTTTGTGAACAGAACCAGCGACAGCACTGACAACTACCGGAAACACAATTATTTGGAAGGAGCTGTGGGGGTTTACCAACCTTTTGGTGTTGCAGGGAGACTTGAAATATATACCGGATACGGATATGGTGAAACCGAAGGTTTGTATAGCAATGCACTCTGGGGAGATTTTAACCAGGCAACTTACCATAAGATATTTATCCAACCGGGTATCGGCACATCAACAAGTTTTGTTGATTTTAGCTTTGTACCACGCATTGCATTCATCAATCTTGCAAAAAAAGGACAGCAGGGAATATCTTCCTACAAACCTTTTTTTGAACCTGCTGTGGACATGAAATTCGGATATGAATTCCTAAAGATGTTTCTGCAATTTGGTTTTGCTATCCCCCTAACAGAGCAACCCGGATTTAATTATCAATTTTTTCAGTTTTCCGTAGGATTACAGGTGGATTTGTTTAACAAGTCCCATATTTTATCGAACAAAGCGGAAAAACAATAAAATCATCAGACTACCAGCTTCCTCCGGCACCGCCACCGCCAAAACCACCACCGCCAAAACCACCAAAAGACCCACCGCCGCCTGAAAAGCTTCCATACGATCCTCTGCCTGCTCTTCCGGTAGAACTCATAAGCAATCCCATTGCCACCCAGAAAGGAATATTCTTTCCTATAGAAGTTCGCCGTGCCTGACTTGCCTTAGATAATATGGGGAAAATAATAAAAATGAATAAAAAGAATAGCACACCCCATGGGAAACCTTCAGCTCCTGTCTGTTTCATATAAGCATCAGCAGTATATTTTCCTTCCGTCAGATCAATGATACGTTCAACTGCTGTTCGCACCCCCTGATAATTTTGTCCCTGCCTAAAATAAGGAAGCATATCATTCTCTACGATTCGCTTGGCTACTGCATCAGGAACATACTCTTCCAATCCATACCCTGTGGCTATAAAAATTTCTCCCAGCCTCTCTGCTGTTTTGGGTTGCACCAATATCAGCAAACCATTGTCTTTTCCCTCTTGTCCTATCCCCCAATCATGTGCCAATCGTACAGCGTAATCTGCAACAGCATATCCTTTCAGGTCAGGAACAGAAACAAACACTATTTGTGTAGAAGTCTGATTATTATACTGAACCAATCGTCTCTCCAGATCAGCCTGTTCAGCCGGAGAGAGAAAACCTGCCACATCATTGACCATTCGAGGAGGTGTAGGACGAGGTAATATGTCGTTGGCTGACAGGAGAATAGAAGTCAATAAAAAACTGATTAATAAAGAAGTGATTCGCATAGTAAATATTATAAATTAATGATAAAAAAGCTTCAAGCGAGGATTATCGTCCAAACGAAATTTCATCAGACAGTTCATTCACATCATCCTGTTGGTAGGGGAAATATGAATGCAGTGCCTTTCCTGCTTCGTTTATACCGCAAACCAAAGCACCGGTAACATCGCCGGCTTGTAAATGCAGCAACATTTTTTCTTTGATATGATCCCAAAAATCGTCAGGTGTTTCTTTATTGATCCCCGCATCTCCAAGAATTGCAAACTGATGGTCATCCAAAGAGATGTAAAACAATACGCCATTGCGAAGTCCTGTTTTATGCATTTTCAGTTTTCCAAACAAAAAAGCCGCCCTGTCCATGACATCATCCAAAGGACATGTATTTTCTATGTGTACACGTAACTCTCCTGAAGTATTGGTCTCTGCCTCTTTAATTGCATTCGTAATACGTTTTTTTTGCTCCTCTGTAAAGAACTTACTTACATCCATCATGGTGTTGGTGTGTTTTTTCTTGTTGACGATTCATCTGTTTATCTAAAAATTAACTTCCGGAACAACTTCTGCTCCCTTGTCTGCTTCAAAATACCCTTTCTTCTCAAAATTGGTTATTGATGCTACGATGTTATAAGGGATTCTTCTGATCATGGTATTGTATTGTCGTACCGCATCATTGTACCGCATTCGTTCAACTGTAATACGGTTCTCGGTACCTTCTAACTGTGCCTGTAGTTCAAGAAAATTTTGATTGGCTTTGAGATCAGGATAGCGTTCGACAGTCACCAAAAGTCTGGACAATGCAGAAGAAAGTCCTTGTTGCGCCTCCTGAAACTGAGCAATTTTCTCCGGCGACAGGTTTTCTGCGTTTACATTGACTGATGTTGCCTTGCTTCGTGCTTCAATAACCTGTGTCAAAGTCTCTTGTTCAAAATCAGCATATCCCTTAACAGTATTCACAAGATTAGGGATCAGGTCTGCCCTGCGCTGGTAAACGTTTTCCACTTGTCCCCACTGGGCTGTTACAGCCTCTTCGAGACTTACTATTTTATTGTAACCACAACCTGTTAACAGGGGCATTAACAAAACAAGCCAAAAGCCTTTACGAAGAATGGATTTGATTTTCATTATTTTTTATGTTTTTAAATGTGAATACTATATTATTGTAATTATTGCAAAAAGTAAAATTAACAAAAATAATGCCACTAAAATCGATATCCGGTTCCTAAATACACTCCCCATGATTTATTCTCGGGATCAGGGCAGAATCCAAAATCAGCACTGATTATAAAATTCCTGTTGATGGCAATATGACCGCCAATGCCATAGGTATAGTGTAATTTTTCTTCTTCTCCCGAGAAATACAGATGTTGTTGACCTTCAAGATCAGGTTCTGAAAATTGTACAGGTCGGGTTACCATGCCGGCATCAATAAATGGTTTACATACCAAACGTACATCATGCTTTTGTCCCAATAAAAAATGAAATAGTGTCATTCTCAACTCAAAATTACCAAGTAAATACCCTTCACCGACAATCCTGTTTCGTGGAATACCCCGCAAACTATTTTTTCCACCCAGTCCTGAAACATTATAATCGGAAAACATCAAAAAAGGCATTGCATAATAGGGTATATTACCATACAACAAAGGTTGGTAAGTAAGTCTGTAAGCAAATACAGCAGAATAAAAAAGCTGAATATACTGACGATGTGTCATAGCCAACTTAATATAGCTCGCATCAGAGACGTCCGGAAATGAAGGGGCAGCAAAAAGCATTATTTCTGACCATATACCTGATTCGGGGGCAATATCGACCGGACGGGTATCCCTGACCAGCCCAAGCCTCACAATTCCGTGTGTCCCTCCTGCTGCATATTTTTCAGGAATGATTCCCCATGAAATATATTGATCAAAAAGTGAATTGGTGTCAGGCAATGCTGAGCCCATAAAACGATTGTTGTTCATCCGATCAATGTCAACACTTCCCATCTCAAACGACTGGAATCCCAATCCATAAAAAAAACGTGTCCGTGAATTAATAATATACTGCACATCAACCTTCAGGTTCCAAAAATTCCTTGCCATCCGGTAAAACATTCTGGAAATATACGCATTATCATTTTCATCTTCAAAACCAGGAAAATACACTGATGAAGTTCCGTTAAAACCATAGAAACCAAGTGCCTGTTCAGAAAAATATCCGGCATCCACAACAATCCTTTGCTTTCTCATCAATGAGCGATCATCCCATTTTATTTGATAACTACTGGCTCCTTTTGTCGTATGGAAAGTGCTAAATGAAAAAAACCGGTCAAATACAGGAAATTTTGTTCTATCCTCATACTGATAGAACTCTAAAACGGCACCATATTCGAATCCGAGGTCAATATTATAGTTAATCGAAGGAAGTCCGTTTGCTACCCACCCTTCACGTGCATACAGGGTGTCAAAAAGTGATCCTGCCCTTTGGACAAGTCTCGCATCAACTTCAGCAAAGAAGATAAAATAAATAAAAAAGAGAACTATGCACCTATCCATATTTTACCATAAAAACTTAAGCTGTGGCATTTATCTTAACATAATCCAGCATCAAATGCACATCATATTCTTCAATGCCAAACATCAAAAGATACTTTTTGTCATTTAACATTTCCTTTTGAAACTGCCGGATTGATATGCCACCAAGATTAACAGCTTTCACATACAAACTTTTTGCCTGCTCATATTTCTTTACACACCAGCTTACGTGGGCAAAGTTCATATAATCAAAATATCCCGGATTTTTCAGTTCCAAAATCAAGCGGTAATATTTTTCAGCCACATCAAACTTACCAAGCACAAAAGCACACCAGGCGATAGGTCTGTATATCTTTGTGTTAGAAGAAAGATACTCAACTTTAAAATAATATTGCATTGCCTTCTCATAATCTTCCAGATCAAAAAAGGCATGTCCCATATAAGTCAATAAATACGTATCCTCCCTTTCCATGTTAATTGCTTTTTCAGCATAAGCAATGATTTTCTCAGGATCACCGGTTTTTCTGTAACAAAAGATGAGATTTTTATATAACCACATCAGATTGGTATCCAACAACTCAGCTTTGTGATAATAAGCAATCGCCTGTTTGTAGTTTTTTAATTTTTGATAGGAATAGGCTATTTTTTCGAGTAACTCGGAGCTGTCATAATCAGGCTCCAGTAAAAGCCTTTGAAATACAGAAATCGCCTGGGCGTAATGTTGTTTTTCAAGACAAAATTCACCAATATTCCTTACCGTTGTTTTGTTCACAACATTTTTTTTAAAAAATAAAGTCTCATAAAAATCATATTGCTGGTCAAAAATATTATAAAACATATCCTTGTCTCTGTAAAGTTTGTGAAACCTATACAGGTCCTGGATACACTGCATAAAAACAGTTTTGTTTCTTGCTGTTTTGTTGACAAGTTCATCTTCCTTGCCTATTTCCCCCATCATCTTCAATTCTTCAAACATCATTGATGTCATCATTTTCTTTTGTGAAGCAGGGATAAGCGCCATATTAAGACAGAAAGAATACTTATCGGAATTGCACAAAAAAGGGCTTTTTGATAGCGATTCGACAAATTCATTCACATCAAATGTTTCATTTTTGAGCATTTCTCTTGCTTGCGGGCTTTTTTCATGAAAAGGAAGGAACCAATTAACGATTGTATTGAAAAAAGGAAATGACTTAAGTTGGGAAAAAGCACCCATAAAAACATCTGATCCCTCCATCTGTAATTTTGATATTTCCTCCAACTTATCATATAACCCCGGTGTGTCTTCAAAGACTGTTTTCCATTCAGGGTTTTCCCCTTCTTCATCTTCTTCCGACAGGATGTCATCAAGCCCCAGCTTATCCATGATCTTAGGTGTTATTTTTTGAACCTCAGGGAGTAAATCCTCATTCAATTTTTTATTGATCTTCTCTGTATCTCTTGCCCGGAGAAACTGGATAACTATAAGTTCTATCTGTTTTTCAAAATCAGGGTTTCCTGCATAATCCTCCCATACTTTCAATAAATCAGGATAGTATGCCATGCGGTCGTTGTACTGATAATAAGCGATCATTAATACAACAAGTGCCCGTTGCCAAAGTTGTTCTTCTTTTTTATCAAAAACAGAAAAAAGCAATAGAAATTTTTGCTTATCAAAACATTGCTGCAAACTCAACATAAGTGCTGAAAGAAAAATGCTCTTTTCGTACCATGGCAATTTATCTGTCAATAAGATTTTCTGTAAGAACTGTTTGTCCTCTTCTTGTAATTTTCCGAGTGAAACAATATCATAAAAAATATTTTCTGAAACATTATCATAAGAAAGTTCTTTATTTTCTTCTTTATGGTAATTCAGAAACAAGTAACGGTTTCTTTTTTTTTCTTCTTCATTTTTTTGTGAAGCGAATGCCACATGATGAAATTTTAAATCATCAGACAATTCAAACAAAGAGTGAATCAGGTGCTTATATATATCTTCACGACTGGGATCCTCAACATCAGAAAAAGAGTAGTATAAAATATTTTTATACGTCTCCCTGCTATTCTGAATTTCATCAATAAACATTGATACTTCTGTTTTTTTTGCCATGGAAGAAAGCTTGTCCAGGGCATCAACAACTCGTCTTTCTGAAAGGAACTTGTTGGTATCGGCATGCCATTGTTTCCAATCTTTTATCGTCACATCTCTTATTAACATATTGTCGTAGAATCTTAAAGAGGTTTCTTTTGTTCTATATTAAGCTTCAAGTGCAATGATTTCACCTGTTCTTCATCTATGATATCGGGTGCATTAATCATCACATCCCGTCCGTTGTTATTCTTTGGAAAAGCTATCACATCACGAATACTGTCAAACCCTGCGAAAAGGGATACCAGGCGGTCAAAACCAAAAGCAATACCCGCATGTGGAGGAGCACCATATGTAAATGCATCCATCAAAAATCCAAACTGTTTTTTTGCTTCATCTTCAGAAAATCCAAGCGTTTGAAACAACTTTTCCTGCACCTGTCTGTTATGTATCCTTACCGATCCGCCACCTGTTTCAACCCCATTGATCACCAGATCGTAAGCCTTAGCTCTGATTTTTCCGGGAGCTGAATCAAACAAAGAAACATCCTCATCTTTGGGTGCTGTAAAGGGATGGTGCATCGCGTAAAAGCGATTTGTTTCATCGTCCCATTCAAACAGAGGAAAATCAACAATCCAAAGAGGCACAAATGTATTCTCATCCTGTAGTCCTTGTCTGTTCGCCATCTCAAGCCTTAATTCAGAAAGAGCTGTCAATGTTTTCTTTTTATCACCGGCCAGAATAAGCAAGAGGTCTCCTTTTTCCGCACCCATTGCTTCTGCCCATTTTTGCAATTCCTGTTGGTCGTAGAATTTATCCACAGAAGATTTGAAGGATCCATCCTGATTACATTTCACATACACCAATCCTTTGG
>CAYSRH010000005.1:0-19204 GCA_964433245.1 uncultured Bacteroidales bacterium
AAGCCAAATTATAGGCTTCGGTTTCAATAACAGCCAAGTGTCCGGTGATGGCATCAATGGAATTCATTGGGTTTATACCTTGTCCAAAAGATCGCACTTGTTGAGAAGCATGATATTGATCATACATATGGTTGCCATTGGCATCGTAAATTCGCCAACCCAAATGAATTCGTGTATCTGCTGTGGCTTTGGTTTCAGGTACATCAACTTCAACTCCAAGAACTTTTCTTTTTACCATCATGGCATCATAGGTAAGTCGCGTATCGGTATCCAGGTATTCTAAAACAAAAAGTGCATCTAACTGGTTTTGTCTGCATATTTCCTGAATCTTCATTTGGTTTAGCGGCTGTGAAAATGAAGCATGCAAGTCATTTTCCAGATAAACATGTTCGAGTTTTCGTGTTTGCTCAAACCGTTCCGTATTATTCAGTCCCTCATACAAACCGTCAACAGCTCTCAAAGCTGCCAAAGAGTCTGCTCTTAATAAATTCAACCTGGTTAAATCAGCAATTTTATCACTAATTTTCTTTTGCCTGCTATCTGTACGATTTACAACACCTACAGTTTTTACAAAAGACGGAATATGCACAGGAGCAGGCTCTGTTACGCGGATGGTAAGATTGTTCGTTGCACAGCCCGTAAAGAGCATTGCAATCATTAGTAAAAATACTATTTGTCTCATGCTAATACGATTAAATAAATAACATTTCGCCACAGCCATGCTATTCCGACTGACATGGCTAAATATTCTATAAACCTCATAAAGATACTAAATTTTTATGAAATCATCGGGTGTGTCGTGCTGCAGAAGCACCCCATCTGTTCCAACCTTCATCGCACAGCGATCCTGCTTAATACGAAACTGCTTAAAATCGAAGATTGTGTTTGCCATGCTGCAAAAATAACAATTTGTAACATAGGAGACAGAAAAGGAAATCCTCCCAACATACTTTTGTATTGTAAACATGAGAGAAAACAATTTAAAAATAGATGACCATGAAACGGGAAATCATAAAAATCGAAGACGAACTTTGCAACGGATGTGGCGATTGCATCCCCAACTGCCACGAGGGTGCTTTGCAGATTATTGACGGAAAAGCCCGTCTGGTAAGCGAACTCATGTGCGATGGACTGGGCGCATGCATAGGACACTGCCCCACCGGCGCATTAAGCATCGAAACGCGCGAAGCAGAAGCCTACGACGAGGTGGCTGTAATCAAAGAAATGATCCCCAAAGGCAAGAACCTCATCATTGCACATCTGGCGCATCTAAAAGACCACAACGAAATACCACTATTACGCGAAGCCATGGAATACCTGCGGAACGAAGAAGATAACCTGCCCTTTACTGTTGATGAGATTCTTGACGGAATGGCAGCTTCAAAAAAACAGAGCAGCTGCAGTAGTGGCGGATGCCCGGGATCAATGAATATGGAAATCCAAAAACCGGCAGCCACAAACAACAACATGCCGGATCCTGAAACCCCTATGCCCTCGGCATTGAGCCAATGGCCTGTGCAATTACACCTGATTAATCCCGCTGCTGGGTTCTTCCAGGGCGCTGATTTGCTGATTGCCGCTGATTGTGTAGCTTTTTCCATGGGTAACTTTCACCAAGACTACCTACAAAACAAAAAACTGGCCATCGCATGTCCAAAACTCGACAGCAACATGGATGTGTATGTAAATAAATTACAACAATTAATTGACGAAGCAAAAGTCAATACGATTACGGTAATGATGATGGAAGTGCCCTGCTGTAGGGGTCTGCTTAAGCTGGCACAAATGGCTGTATCACAAGCCAGCCGGAAAATACCTGTAAAACAGCTGGTGTGTAGCATTCAGGGAGAAATTATTCAGGAAGAATGGGTATAAAAACAAGGTTTGTCACACAGGTTACAAATTATGAATGCCTGTTATACTATATTTGAAATATAAACAACAGAAAAACAAACTATTATTCATTCATACAAAAAAAGGAGGAACAATTATGTCAATGTTTTGTTATCAATGTCAGGAAACCGCCAAAGGTACAGGATGTACCGTAAAAGGCGTATGCGGAAAAACCGATGAGGTGGCCAATCTGCAGGATTTATTGGTTTACGTCACCAAGGGCGTATCCATTGTCAACCAAAAAGCCGTCGAAAACGGCACAGGTTTTGAGGAAGCCGACAAATTTGTTTTTGAGGCGCTCTTCACCACCATTACCAACGCCAATTTTGACGATCAGAAGATCCTTCAAAAAATAAAAGAAGGTATTGCACTGCGAAACAAAATCAAAAAGGCATTGGAAGAAAAAGGTGTAAGCCTGGGTAAATTGCACCATGCCGCCATGTTCAATCCTGATAACGATGCCGCATTAATTGCCGTAGGCGACATCGTTGGGGTGCTGGAGACTGCCAATGAAGATATCCGTTCATTGCGGGAACTGATTACTTACGGAGTAAAAGGAATTGCTGCCTACGCAGAACATGCTTTTAACCTGGGCTTCAAGCAAAATGAAATCTATGCTTTCATACAAAAAGCACTCGTGGCTACTACTGAAGAGAAAACCGTGGATGAATTGGTTGCCCTGGTCCTGGAAACAGGAAAATTCGGTGTGGATGTAATGGCGCTGTTGGACAAAGCCAATACCGAGAGCTACGGTAATCCGGAAATAACCGAGGTGAACATCGGAACGCGCAACAATCCGGCGATTCTTATCAGCGGACACGACATGAAGGACATGGAAGAGTTGCTGAAACAAACCGAAGGAACAGGGGTTGACGTGTACACACACAGCGAAATGCTCCCTGCCAATTATTACCCTGCATTCAAGAAGTACGAACACTTTGTAGGCAACTACGGTAATTCCTGGTGGAAACAGAAAGAAGAATTTGCATCTTTCAACGGACCTGTATTATTCACGACCAACTGTATTGTACCTCCCAAAGAGGACTACATTGACAGGATCTACACCACAGGATCGTCAGGATTTGCCGGCGTAAAACATATTCCGGACAGGAAAAACGGAAGTCCTAAAGATTTTTCAGCCATCATTGAGCATGCCAAAAAATGTGCGCCTCCAACACAAATTGAAGAAGGTAAAATTGTTGGCGGGTTCGCACACAACCAAGTAATCCAGTTAGCTGATAAAGTCGTGGATGCGGTTAAATCCGGTGCCATCAAAAAATTCTTTGTCATGGCCGGATGCGACGGACGAATGAAATCACGTGATTACTATACTGAATTTGCCGACAAGCTACCAAAGGATACGATTATCTTAACTGCAGGCTGTGCGAAATACCGGTACAACAAATTGCCGTTGGGCGACATTGGTGGTATCCCCAGGGTGTTGGATGCAGGTCAATGTAATGATTCTTATTCATTGGCTGTAATTGCATTAAAATTGAAAGAAGTATTTGAGCTGAATGACATCAATGATTTGCCCATTGCCTACAACATTGCCTGGTATGAGCAAAAAGCGGTCATCGTCTTATTGGCCTTACTCTCTCTCGGAATAAAAAACATCCATCTGGGACCTACACTTCCTGGTTTCTTATCACCCAATGTAGCCAATGTGCTGGTGGAGAACTTCGGAATTAGCGGAATCGGCGAGGTGGAAGATGACGTGAAAATGTTTATGGAAGAATAGGTGTAATATCAATCAGAAAAACAAAAAGAGGCTGTTCCTGTAAAAAGAACAGCCTCTTTTATAATAAATCTGTCATTGATTTCTCATTTTTTATCATCCTCCTGCTTTTTTTGTTGGATAACCGAAAGAAATTAATAACTCCGTTACCTTGCTCTGCATATCACCCTGTATAATAATCTCTCCATCCTTAACACTGCCTCCTGTACCACACTTGCTTTTCAATAATTTGGCCAAATCCTTCAAGTCATCTTCACTCCCCACAAAATCTTTCACCAGGGTTGCTGTCTTTCCCTTTCTTCCTTTGCGGTCAATCCACACCCGAAGCTGCTGCTTTTCTGCCGGAAGAGTTTCTTGTTTTTTACTATCTTCCTCAGGTTCATAATCGGGATTTGTACTATATACCATCTTTAAATTGTCTTTCCAGTCTTTTTGCTGCTTGTTCATATGTTTAAAAATTACGACCATGCTTTCGATTTGGCACACATTTTAATCATAGCTGCGTGTGTGTGTCAAATTTATTGTCATGGCTCGGTTCATATCTGTTTTTCTTTATGATTGTAAAGTACGAATGTAATAAATTATTTTTTCAAAATAATTCTGTAGGTTTGTAGTTATATGATTAAAGAAATATGATGATTGTACCATGTGCTTAGCCTATAAACTTATTTTACTGCTACTTATACTTATACCAGGCGTTTTGCCGGGGCAACTTTCAACGGATTATTCATCCCATGCTGTTCGTCCTGCTCTTTACTCTTTAGATTCCACAGTTGTATTTGATACGGTTTATACATTACCTCACGACACGCTCCTTTTCTACCCAAAAACCAATGTGATGGATTTCAATGACACCACGCTGATTACCCTTATAGAAGATAGTTTATATACTGAAAATGCTTCTTTTTATGTTAAAAAAGATGTTTTTCGTATTGAAAATATGAGTGATACAATCTTCTTTGTTACTTCTCCTGACACCGCTTACTTTTTCAAACGATATGAATATTTTTATCATGATTATGTCTTTATCTTTAACCTGCCCCAGGATACTCCGGGAAAAAACATCGGAAGTTTAATTGCCTCGCCTCCCTATTCCGGAGACTGGTCATACACATGGTTTCGGTACGATACATCATATCCCGGAAAATGGGATTCAACAGGATATACTTCATCTTCGATTGATAGTCTGGAGAGCGGAGGATACAAAGTAACCCTCAGCAATGCCGATGATGGAGAAGACACATCTTTTGTCGGATGGGTGCATAACAACGACCTGCAATTCAATCTGAATCTGATGAAAAGCAATGGTGACACGATTGATAATTCCCGCTTTTATTGCGGAAGAATCGTTTTTGACGGCTTCTTTGAGATTGACTCGTTTTTCTACTACAAACACACCCTGAATGACACAGCTTACTGGCTCAATGACACCATCTCTTTTTCATGGTCATCCGACTGCGAATCTGTGCCCCAGCCTGATCCATACACAGAAGATGCTTTTATAAAAAATGTTACCGGGATCAATTTCAATCATTACTCACCCTTGCCTCAAAACACATGGTATTATGCCACTGCTTCAGATGTGTTTGGAGGTGAACGCACAGACCAACTCTTCTACAAAACCATAGAAACAGAAGCTAGAATGAAAGTTACTTACCGGGCTGCTGACGAAGACATGTGGACTGTTGACGGAGAACCTGAAGGGTCAGGTCCCATCCGGGTACTTTTTGTTGATGAATCGCTAAATGCCGGAAAACGTCAATGGGTAGCTGATGACCCTTATCAATTTGAACAATCACTGAACATCCTGGGAGAAACCGATGGCAATATTTTTGATCATTATTATATATATTATGTTCCCGGAGAATATATGCCCATGCTGATCACCTCGACCCCTGAAGAGTGCACAGACACTTTACGTTTCGAAGATATGGTAAATGTTGTCCCCTCTGAAATTGATATCCCGAATGTTTTTACGCCCAATGATGACGGGATCAATGATGTTTTCACAATATACAGTCAATCTTTACGGGAGTTTGAAATTGCCATATATGACCGGTGGGGAAAACGTGTATATCATTATGACGGAGACATCAATGACTGGGATGGGTGGACTGGAAAAATAAAAAACAGTGAACGCAATGCTTCACCGGGAGAATATTTTTATGTGATTACTGCCAAAGGATGGGAACACAGTCCTCCTGTTGAATATAAAACAAAGGACTATACCGGCAGTTTTTATCTGTATCGCTAATAGCTTTTAATATTATGCCCAAAGTTTTAATTCTTCGATTCAGCAGCATTGGCGATATCGTTTTAACCACACCGGTAATCCGCTGTATAAAAACACAGGTTCCCAATGCAGCGGTTCACTTTTTAACAAAGCGATCCTTTCAGGCGGTACTGAAAAAAAATCCTTATATAGACAAGCTGTTTACCTTCGAGAATGACCTGCCCGATGTCATAAAACAACTAAAACACGAACAATATGATATTGTCATAGACCTGCATAAAAACATTCGGTCTTTCCGCATAAAAACAGCCCTGCGAAAAAAATCCGCATCTTTTAACAAACTGAATATTCAAAAATGGCTGCTGGTAAATTTTCATCTGGATCTGATGCCTGCAAAACATATTGTTGATCGTTACCTGGCTCCTGCAGAAAAATTGCCGGGCATAAAAAATGATGGCGAAGGACTGGATTATTACCTTGATGAAAAAGACCATATAAATCCCCCGAAACTACATCCCGCTTTAAAAAATCCATACATTGCATTTGTTATCGGTGCCCAGCACAACACAAAAAAACTCACCCCGGAAAAGATTGCTCTTATTTGTAATTTACTGGAATATCCTGTCGTACTGCTTGGGGGATCCGATGATGTTTTACAGGCAGAACAGGTGATGACACAAACGAATCATCCGGAAATTGTGAATACCTGTGGAACACTTAGCCTGAATCAATCTGCTTCGCTTATCCAACAAGCCGGTGTCGTTATCACCCATGACACCGGTCTGATGCATATTGCTGCTGCTTTTAAGAAAAGGATTATCTCGATCTGGGGAAATACGATACCACAGCTGGGCATGTATCCGTACTTTCCTCATCCGGACTCAAAGATTCATGAAGTCAATAATCTGAGGTGTCGCCCCTGTTCAAAAATTGGTTACCAAAAATGCCCAAAAAATCATTTTAACTGCATAACTTTATTGAATGAAAAAAATATAGCAGAAGATGCTACAATGCTTATGCAAAAACAAAATCTATAGTGAGTACTCTTTTTGGTATTATCAATAAGACGCAACAGCCCGTTTCTGAGGAAGAACTTACCGCTATTGCCAACAATCTCAGCTACTGGCTCCCGGACAGCAAAGAACTGCTTGCTTTTGAAAATGTCGGCATGGGAATTCTTAATCTCCACACATCAAAGAAAAAAGAATCTCCGGAAAACCTTTACAGAAAAAACGATTTTTGTATTGTTTCTGATGCACGGATTGACAATACAGAAGAACTCTGTCAAAAACTAAGTCTGAGAAAAAAAAACAACCGACCTTCTCTTATCCTTTTAGAAGCTTATAAAAAATGGGGGCAAAAATGTGTTGAACATTTGTTGGGAGACTTTGCTTTTGCTATTTATGACGAAAAAGAAAAAATCCTCTTTTTGGCGCGTGACCAGATTGGTGTGAAACCTCTTTTTTACTTCAACAATGAAAAGTATTTTGTTTTTGGATCAGACCTGAAAAGCATCAAATCATTTCAGCTTGCAGATCATCCTTTGGATGAACTTTTCATTGGAGAAACTTTGGTTCATCTTATTGCTGACAAAGAAAGAACCTGCTATCAAAATATTCTGCAACTAACTCCGGGGCATACCCTGACCATCCATGAAGGGAAAGCCATTAAACAGAAATACTGGGATATGAACCCCAAACAAATGATCTGCTTTAAAAACGAAGGTGATTACATTGACGGGCTTCGGGAAAAACTTGATATTGCCGTAAAAAGACGGATTAAAGACGTTGATAATCCGGGTTGTGAATTAAGCGGAGGCATTGATTCAAGTGCTGTTTTTGCTTTTGCCCATGAAAGGAACCCCAACATTCTGGCTCTTTCGCATGTAATGGATGAAGAAGACAAAGAACAGCTCTTTCCTTATAAAGACGAACGTTATTTTATTGATCTTCTGCTAAAACACCGGCAAAGTAATAACATCGCCTATGTTACAAGTAAAAATGAAGACCTGCCCGGCAATTTGAAAAAATACAGTTATATTTTTGATGGTTTCACACAATCAGCTTTTCACCTCTTGTCAAACCCTCTTTATAAATCTGCTTCCGGACATGGCATCAATGTGCTATTATCAGGTTTTGGTGGAGACGAGCTGGTCTCCTCAAAAGCATATGGGTTCCTGAATGAACTTGCAACAACAAAGCAGTGGAAAAAATTATACGATAAATTACAAGATCAACATTCCGGTATGCAGGCAAAATCTATGTTTGTCAAAAAAATACTTAAATCTTTTCTGCCTGTTGATGAGATTAAAGATAAAATGGATATCTTGTTAAACAATGAGTTTAAAAGATTCCCTGTCTCCAAAAAGTTTGCCTGGGACACCGGTCTCTACAAACATTATCTCAATAAAAAGAAAATCCCTACGGATCCTATTCTTAGCGAGAAACAGTATCTGAAAATTATGCATGCCCATGTACCCCAAAGACTAACAAATTGTGCCATTGCTGCGAAATCCAGAAAAATAGAATATCGCTACCCCTTATTAGATATTGAACTTATGGCTTTTTACCTGGCTTTACCACCGGAGATCAAACAAAAAGAAGGAATGATTCGTTATCCCATAAGAAAAGTGATTGAAGGATATGTGCCATCGGAAATCCAATGGCGCACAGATAAAAGTTTTCATACCATTCCTACATTTTATGCATACTACCATCACAATTATGATGCCATTGCACATCTTATTAATGACTCCGGAAAATCTCCGGCTTCCCGTTACATTAATATTCCTGCTTTAAAAACATGGAGCGAAGAGTTATTGGACCGGTCTGAAAGCTCCCGCTATACTTTTAAAGGAATTTACAGCTATCTCTGGTTTTTACAATATATATCCAATTTATGATAAGCTATACCAATTTATATACCCTCGTAGTTAATGAACCCCGGATACAGTAAAAAATACCACCAAAACACTGCACTGAAAACACTGTTTCAGCCTGAAAATCTGAACTCTTTGACCGTAGAAGAAACACAATTCCTAAAACGGCACCGGATTTTTTCTTTTATTGCCTTTAAATGCTCCTCTGTACTCAATGATAAAAATAAACGGATATTACAAAAAAACAGAATGCACATGATGCATCTCTCCTCAGAGATATTATCTGTTGATCAATTGTTTAAAGAAAATAATATTTCCCTGCTTCATCTCAAAGGTCCTGTGCTTGCGCAATACCTGTACCAGGATATTGCACCGAAAGAATCCCGTGACATTGACATACTAATTCCTGCAAACAAAATCCCGGAAGCTGAAGCTTTGCTTTATAAAAAAGGCTATAAAAGAATCTACCCTGATTTTTCCTTAACTCCTGTTCAGAAAAAACGTTTCATCAAAACCACCCATCACTACACCTTTTTTCATCCTGATACACGTATTGTATTTGAATTGCACTGGGGATTTTTTACACCGGAAATTTTATACCCAAAAAAAATGGAAGAAGTGTTTAAAAACAAGCAAGAGGTGCTGTTCTTTGGGAAGCAATTGTACATGCCTGACAATGAAACATTAACTTTTTATCTCATGCTACATGGTGCCCGGCATCAATGGTTCCGGATCATCTGGTTGCTTGATTACAATGCATTATTAAAAAAATCCAATCATAATCCTGAAAAACTGCAAAAAAAAGCAGACGAAAGAAAGCTTACCTCTGTTTTTAATTCGTCCCTTCTGCTATGCAATGAAATACTCAAAACAAACTATTCGATAAAAACCATATCAAAAAACACAATATCCCTATATCGTTCTTCAAAAAAAGCAATGTTTCAGGATGCAGAAAAAAGCAATGCTTTTGGGATTTCAAAATTTAAAAAGCTATTCTATTATTTACGTCTTAAAAAAGACTTTTCTTATTGGTGCCATGTCGTTGTCAGGGTGATTTCGAACCAAAGCGACTGGAAAATTTTACCTCTTCCCGACAAGCTCTTCTTTTTATACGTGCCACTTAAACCGCTACTCTGGCTAATTGCTCTTGTTCGTAAGAAGTCTGCTTCAAAGCCCTGAAACGATATCCTTCGTTGGTGAAATGTTCCAACACTTTGGGCAATGCATACTTCATATTCTTTTGGGCCTTATAAGAATCATGGAAGACAATGATAGAGCCTGTCTGGGAAAAACGCAAAACATTGCTCAGGCAGGTTTCGCCTGTTATCGTCTGATCAAAATCACAACTCAAAACATTCCACATAATAATATCATATTCTTTTTTTAAGTATGTAACCTGACTGGGTCGCAAGCGACCATGGGGAGGTCTGAAAAGATCAGAATCAATATATTGGGAAGCTTTTCTTACATTTGCAAGATACTCATCAAGATTTGTTATCCACCCTTTTGCATGGTCATAGGTATGATTGCCTACAGCATGTCCTTCCGACAATATCCGATCATATATCTCAGGATTTTCTTCCACATTCTTTCCAAGACAAAAGAATGTTGCTTTGGCATCATATTTCTGTAAAACATCCAACACCCAGGGTGTTACTCCGGATACCGGACCATCATCAAAGGTGAGAAATAACTCTCCCGCACCGGCAGGCATGTGCCATGTTAGACGGGGAAACAGCGTTGTTAAAATTCCTGGCTTAACCATATCTCTTTACTTTATTTGTTGTTTTTTTTAGTCATAACTACATGTTGTACATTTACAAAACATATTGGAAAACACTGACATACTCAGAAAATTCCTGATTCATTTGTTTAACTTTATCCATATAACCCATTTGGTGCATCATTTGAATACTCTGTTGCATCACATACAAATTCACTTTTTTTTCCTGATTCAGTCCATACATTTTCTTTCCCGGATCATGATAATAAATCAAATATTCCCTGCTGATGCGGTACATTTTATCAGTTAACTCTTTTGCCCTTTCTCTTTCACCGAGATGATAATACAGTTCAGCAACTCCGAGAATGAAAAAATTATATTCTACTAGCTCATTTGGAAAAAGTTCAAGGCTTCGATCCAGTACTTTTTTTGCAGAATCGAATTTTCCCTCTTTGTACAAAGCCTCAGCGAGACGTAAATACAAATTCCTGAAATTAGATACCATACGGATGTTGTCCTCATCAAGATATATATTCGGATCCTCTGCATTTCCCCATGTAAATTGGTTCATCAGATTTTCATATAAAATTTCTGTGTTTACACCGCCAACCTCTCCACTTGCGTGCATCCCATGTTTGACCGGAACGAGCCTGTAAGCCAAGCCATGCAATTCCAGATATTCCGACAAACCAATATGATTGTCTTGTGAAACAGTAACAGCAAAATAAATAGGTCTGTCAAAAGCATTGTTTGCAATGATATCCAATAGCATCAGGTCGTTTTTCAACAAAAAGTTTTTCGGATAAGTAAAGTCAATCTCTGATACAAGCCGATCCTGAAACAAGGAATGTACTGTGTTGTTTGCCACCACTTTTTGAGTATCAACAGGGAAAGAGAGTTTTCTTGTTGGCATATAATCCAAAATTCTATTTTGTCCGGCTTGTAACTTTGTGGATTTTCCGTCAAGCGTATCATGAATAATGAAATTTATGGCATCCTGGATATTCATCCGGTCTTGTGTTCGTTCAACTACATATGTTACATCATTGGTTCCGGAAAGAAAATCTTCTCTATGAACAGACATCGGTACAGGATCTGACGCATAGGCTTTTCTTTGCATTTGTTCAATGTACCAGTCTGCCCCGAGATAGCTTAGATTAATGATGCGAACATCCGTTCTTACGCCTTCTACCTGTTGTATATACCATAGCGGGAAGGTATCATTATCTCCATTGGTGAAAATAATGGCATTAGGGGCACAGCTATTCAGATAATTTCTTGCAAATTCACGCACGGTATAGCGTCCTGAACGATCATGGTCATCCCAATTTTCAACTGCCATGATTCCCGGAACAAAGACCAATGCAAGTAAAAAAACAGCTATTGCTTTTATGTTTTTCCCTATTGGCACCCTGATCCATTCGACCAAAGCCGCAACCCCCATACCTATCCATATCGCAAAAGCATAAAAAGACCCTGCATACGCATAATCACGCTCCCGTGGTTGGTATGGATTCTGGTTTAAGTATATGACAATCGCCAAACCTGTCATGAAAAACAAAAGAAAAATCACAAAAAAATCTTTTTTTCGTTTTATCAGATGAAACGAGCATCCAATCAAACCGAGCAATAGGGGAAGCAAATAATATGTATTACGTCCTTTATTATTTCTAAAGTTTTCCGGCAGGTTCTCCTGTGATCCCAATCGCCATTCATCAAGCCATTTTATGCCACTTAACCAATTGCCATGTACAACATTCCCATGTCCTTGTATATCATTTTGCCTGCCTGCAAAATTCCACATAAAATATCGCCAATACATCCATCCACACTGATAGCGAAAGAAAAATCCAAGGTTCTCCGAAAAACGCGGCACCACTTCAATTCCACCTGCGGTTTTCACTTTCTGTCCTTTCACTTTACCCCAATCCTTATAAACCTGCACATGCCCGGGGTCACTGCTCCACATTCTTGGAAATATGGTACTGAAAGCATCATCATATTCCAGATTGGGTTTCTGTGCAACAACTTTGTATTGACCATCAATTATCCGATAAATATTTTTCCCTTTGCCATGTTCAGGTTCAGCATTATAATAAGGACCATATAGTAAGGGAGTTTCACCATATTGCTCACGACTTAAATAAGACAAAAGATGAATGGGATTTTCCGGATTATTCTGATCCATTGGTGGATTTGCCGAAGACCGGATGATGATCATTGCATACACACTATACCCTAACAAAAAGACCAACATGATATTGGCAATGATATTCATGCTTCCCATCTTGTTTTTATATGTATAAAAAATTGCAAAAGCCAAAAGAAGATAAAGCGTCAGCACAAAAAACAACAAGCCGCTATTGATGAAAAGATTGAGCTGATTAACAAAAAGCAATTCAATTCTGGATCCGGCAAAGACGATCCCCTGAATAAAAAAAGCCATCATTGCATAAAGGAAAACACCTGAAAAAATCAAGACCTTCATAATACCTTTCCAGTCAACCGATTGATTTTTACGTTCTTTTTCCTTCAGGTAATAAACCAGTGCTATTGCCGGAATCGTTAGAAGGTTTAACAAGTGTATCCCAATAGAAATCCCCATTAAAAAAGCAATAAATATTAACCATCTCGAAGATCCCGGTTGCCCGGCTTCATTCTCCCATTTTAATATCGCCCAAAAAACGATAGCGGTAAACAATGATGAAGTCGCATAGACTTCCGCTTCAACAGCAGAAAACCAGAAAGTGTCAGAAAAGGTATAAGCCAAAGCCCCCACGATTCCGCTACCAATAATTGTGATGATCTTTGCATAAGATATTTCAGCGGTATCAGACAACACCTTTTTTGTTAAATGTGTAATCGTCCAAAACAGGAAAAGTATGGTAAAAGCACTTGCCAATGCAGAAAGGACATTTGCCATAACAGGCACCTGTGCCGGAGATGAGGCAAAAAGAGAAAAGAATCGTACCAACAGCATAAAAAAAGCTGCCCCCGGAGGATGTCCAACCTCCAGCTTATAACCACTGGCAATAAACTCACCGCAATCCCAAAAGCTAACGGTAGGCTCAATGGTCAGCAAATATACAATCGCTGCGATTAAAAAAACAAACCACCCAGTAACTGTATTTACAAGCTTGTAAATCTCTCTATCTATCATTCATCCTGTTTTTCGCCTGATTTCTCCGGCAAAACTATTATTCTATGATTTTTTCCAATCTTTTCTCATTTTTTTATGAACTTTGAGGTGTTTTCACCAATCAAAAATCTTATGCAACGACTATTCATGTTGGCTCTGTTTGTTTTACACCTCTCCCTATGCTCTTCCCAAGCAATACACGAAAACTATACGTCACCCTTACTGCGAACAGAAAAAAAATCAACTTTTTTTTTGTCACTTGAACATACCCAGTTTTTTAAAAACAATGAGTATTTCAATAAACTATATAAAGGCTATACCCTGCCGGGATATCATCTGACACCTCTGGCAACTTATATTATTGACAATAAGACATATGTGCAGGGTGGTTTTTTCGCTACACAATTTTATGGGCAATCCGGTTTTTACCTTTTGCAGCCCATTTTCAGGATTCACCATCAATTCACTAAAAAATTCACCACAACACTTGGCTATCTTGATGGAAACCTTCGGCATCAAATGCCTGACCCTGTGTATCATTTTGACAATTATTTTTTTAACCCTGTAGAAACCGGCATTCAATTACAATATACCGGCAATATTTTTTCCTCTGACACATGGATTGACTGGAAAGAATTTATTCTGTGGGGCGATGAAAAACAGGAAGTTTTTACCGCAGGAAGCAGAAATGAATTCATACTCTTTTCTACTGATCAAGGATTTTCAGCCTCTATACCTCTTTCAGCAATGATCTGCCATAGGGGAGGACAAATTCAGAACATTGACACACCAATGGTCAATATATCAAATTTCCACAGTGGTTTACAAAGTACTTTTTCAACCGGATCAGAATGGGTTAAAAACATAGCAGTTGGTGCCCTGCTGTTTTATTACCATGATATGTCTCATACCTTATTGCAAAAATATAATACCGGACATGCTTACATGCCTTACATATCATTAAAAAACCAAATGGCAGAACTTACGGTCAGCTACTGGGAAGCAAACCGCTTTATTGCTCCCCGGGGAAATCCTGTTTACCATTCTTACAACTCTTTTGGATCACAAACATTTACCAATCGGCAACTATTAAATTGCAAGCTGAACTTATTTCATTATTATGCATCAGGTTTTACTGCAGGTGGACAGATTGAAGTGTTTTATGACTTGAAAAACAATATTGCCGATTATCACCTGGGAATATTTTTTGCTTTTCATCGGGATTTCTTTAAACAAAAAATATAACTACTGTGATGAGAAAATTCATCATCAAGCCTGATCTGCCATTTTCTGTTACCCGTTTTCCATTTTTTTACGGATGGGTTATTGTTGCTGTAGGGTCATTGGGTATTTTGATGAGTGTTCCGGGGCAAACCATTGGATTTGCTGCTTTTACGGAAAGCATAAAAGATACCTATTTCGGTTTCACCGGAAAACACGACATCCTATGGATATCCATAGCTTACATGATAGGAACCGGGGCAAGTGCGTTTTTAGCACCCTGGGCAGGAAGGTTGTTTGATCGTTATGGTGCCCGCGTTATGGCGATGTCCACAGCCTTTTTATTGGGCTTATCCCTTGTGCTTATCGCCAGGGGACACAGCCTGCTGTCTTTTCTGGGCATAGATACCTTTCTGCCTGCCTCTTTATTCTTTCTTTCCTTTTGTTTTTTTCTTATCCGATTGTTGGGACAGGGAAGTCTTACCATGACATCAAGAAATATGGTGATGAAGTGGTTTGACAAAAACCGCGGACTTGCCAACGCACTAATAGGTGTTGTTCTGGCTCTCGGGTTTAATTCCTCTCCCCGGTTCTTCTCATGGCTCAACAACCTGTATGGTTGGGAAAACACCTATTACCTGCTCGCTGTTACTATTGGCGTAGTATTTGTCATCATTGTGTTTATCACCTTTCGGGACAATCCTGAAATATATGGATTAAAACCGGATGGAGAGAAACCATTATTTCAATCCAAAAAGAATACGCTAAAAAAACCACATACATCTCCTGTTGATTACACATTAAAAGAAACACTAAAAACCAATGCCTTCTGGAGCCTTAACCTGGTACTGACCATGCAAAGTCTGTATCTCACTGCCGTCACCTTTTGGATTGAAGGAATTTTTGCAGAGGCACAGCTCAGTAAGGAGGTAGCCATCTCCATTTTTATTCCCTCAGCCATCGGATCAACTTTGGTGCAATTTTCTGCCAGTTGGATCAGCGACTATATCCGGCTTAAATACCTCATTATTCTGGAAGTATTGGGTATTATGACCGGATTGGCAGGGATGATACTGTTAAATACATTTCATCAGGCAAGTATTTTGATCATCATAGGAAATTCGCTAAGTGCCGGATTGTTTGGCGTGCTGGCAGCTGTTGCATGGCCACGTTATTTTGGAATCCGCCACCTCGGTGCCATATCAGGTTACAACATGGGCTGGATGGTAGGTGGTAGCGCGATAGGTCCTGCCATGTTTGCTTTAATCAAGTACCTGTCCGGCAGTTACCATGTGGCCGGCTATATTTTACTTGTGGTGTGTGTCGGACTGCTTGTCCTGTCGCTACGAAGCCGCTAAAGTCCGTTCAACATAATCAATGAGACAATGAATTACAAGGATATGAATCTCTTGTGTCCTATCGGAGTATTGTGTTTCAGGCACCCGAATTTCCACATCAGCCAAAGCAGCGAGTTTTCCTCCTGTTTTTCCTGTTAAGGCAATTACCTGCATACCCTTTTCTTTCGCCACTTCAGCAGCCTGAATTACATTGCCTGAATTACCGCTGGTGCTGATCGCCAATAACACATCACCCTTTTGTCCGATTGCCTGAACATAGCGGCTGAATATCTGCTCAAAGCCATAATCATTTGCGGTACAGGTAATGTGTGTAGGATCACTGATGGATATCGCAGCAATGGGTGGACGATCATCCCGGAAGCGACCGGTTAATTCTTCTGCAAAATGCATGGCATCGCTCATGGAGCCACCATTGCCACAAGAAAGAATTTTTTTTCCCTCTTGCAAAGCGTCAACCATACATCTCCCAGCCTTTTCGATTAGCAATGCACTCTGATCATCCTCTGTAAACCTGCCCAAAACAGCAAGAGCCTCCTGTATGTTTTTTCTGATATGATGCATGAACAATAATCTTTCTTTTAAATTTTATTTTATTTGTTTATCAGTAATGTCCGACTAAATTCCAACAGGTCACCGCTACGCGGTTATTTTACTTCATCTATTTCAACTTTCTACAATCAGGACGCTGCTACGCAGCTTATTATAGTCACGTAGTGACGACCTGTTTGTAGAATAAAACCACGGCGAGTAAAACAAGCCCCATTCGGGGCGACCTGTCGTAATGATTCGACTATCAGGCATATATACGAAATCATGTTTTTTAACAGGACTCTAATTTTTGTTTATTTTAAAAATAATCACGGATGAAAATTACATATTCTACATCAAAAATAAAGTAATTTATTTAATTTTCCGCATCTTAGTTTTTTGTCCATACGTTTGATTCAATAAAACATTACACATGTAAAGATAAATCAAAACGGCTTAAAAATCGTTATAAATAATCAATCTGTCAATCTTCTGTAAATCATAAAAAACCTATATCTTTGTATCTTATTATGTAATAAAAAAATTAAAGGAGCAACTATGGCAGGTATCGGTCGTTTTTTTACAACTTTCAAGCCCCGGAAGTTTCATTATGAGCCCATTTATTATGATGAGCGAAAAGAAAAATTAGACAAAATTGTCAAAGAAGCTGAGCTTGACAAGAAGATGACCCCAGAACAAAGGTCTGTCCATGAAGGGATGTTAAAAGGACTCTATCGTGACCGAAAAAGAGTCGAAAAGAGATCCAATATACTTATCTTGATCATCATTCTTCTCTTTTTGGGTGCAATCTATTACATTCTAACCCGTTAATACGAGTATGGCAGATTTTATACAATTACTTCCCGACCATGTAGCGAATCAAATTGCCGCAGGAGAAGTTATTCAACGTCCGGCATCATTGGTAAAAGAATTAATGGAAAATGCCATTGATGCAGGGGCAACAAAAATTGATGTTTTTATTAAAGATGCCGGGCGGACACTTGTCCAGGTGACAGACAACGGATGCGGAATGTCTGTAACTGATGCAAGGCTATCTTTTGAAAGACATGCTACCTCAAAGATCAGGTCTGTCGATGACCTTTTTGCCCTTCATACCATGGGATTTCGTGGCGAAGCCCTGGCATCCATAGCAGCCATTGCCCAGGTTTCATTAAAGACGAAGAAGCGGGAAGACGAAACCGGAACATTTATTGAAATCAGCGGATCAGAAGTTACAAATCAGGAGATAGCGAGCTGTGCTGACGGAACTACTTTTGCTGTAAAAAATATCTTCTTTAACGTTCCGGCAAGACGGAAATTTCTGAAAACTGAAAACACGGAATTACGGCATATCATACAAGAATTCCAACGAATTGTTCTGGCAAATACACACATTGCTTTTAGCTTACGACACAATCAATCTGAAATTTATAACCTTCCGAAAGCCTCAATGAAACAGCGTATTATCAATGCTTTCGGAAAAAACCTGAATCACTCACTCATCAATGTATCAACGGAAACCAGCATTGTAAAGATCAGTGGTTATGTCAGCAAACCCGAAGATGCAAAAAAAACAGCCGGGGAACAATATTTTTTTGCGAATAACCGGTTTATGCGGCATCCTTATTTTCATAAAGCTGTAATGAAAGCATATGAAAATCTTATTCCTGCCGGACATTACCCTACTTACTTTCTTTTTCTGGACGCCGATCCCAGGTCAATTGACGTAAATATTCATCCCACAAAAACAGAAATAAAATTCGAAGATGAAAAATCCATCTTTTCTTTTTTGATGGCAACAATACGTAAAGCACTGGGTATCTCAAACCTGATGCCTTCAATTGATTTTGACACAAGAGAAAAACCTAAAATCCCTGTTGCCGGTGAAAATGAGTCGGTAAAAATGCCGCAAATTGAAATCAACCCAAATTACAACCCATTTGAAAAACCTCTCAGAAACCCCTCCGGATTGTCAAACACTTCTACCCGTGCCGGTATTGATAGCGGCTGGGAAAAGCTATTTGACCCTGAACCGGGACAGGAAGCCTCGCCCGAAAAAGAACAAGGAGAAGAAGATTTTCACCACGGAGATTGTTTCATCCAACTGAAAAAAAAATATATCCTGACAACCGTTAAGTCCGGTCTCATGGTCATTGACCAAAAACGGGCACATCAGCGTATTTTGTATGAAAGATTTTTACAAAGCCTGAAAAATCATACAGGCATAAATCAACAGACATTATTTCCTGAACATTTGACACTTGCTCCAGACGATTACATGGTGATTTTACAGTTGTCAGAAGATCTTTCTTTATTGGGTTTCGACATCAAAGATTTTGGGAATAACACCGTTATTCTTCAGGGAATTCCTTCTGATATGGAAAAAGAAAAAGATGTAAAAACACTTCTGAATGATTTATTAGACAATTACAGATCTTCCGGACATGACATAAAAAACGATATAAAAGAAGGTTTGGCACGTTCTTTGTCAAT
>CAYSRH010000006.1:0-8445 GCA_964433245.1 uncultured Bacteroidales bacterium
CTTCTTTAAACCCTTTGTCAAAAAACAAATAAATTTTCATTGTATTTATTTTTTTATTTCACAATCAAAATTTTTCCTTTTGATAGAAGTTCTTCATTTGAAAAAATATAAAAAGCATACAAGCCTGTATGTTCTAAACTCAGTGTAAAAGAATCTTCCGTATAACTGGCAATATCAAAAGAACGATAAAATACACCCTGTGATGAAAAGATATTAAGATGCTTTGCATTGTATGGAATAAAAATAGTAACATCTCCTGTTGAAGGATTCGGGTATGCAGTTTGGGTGAAAATTTTCTCGTTTTGCATTACGACATCTGTAATTACTCCTGTTACTTTTAATGTTCCATCAGAATACAAGTCTGTTGTATCCCAGATATAACGATTCTTTTTATCTTGTACTGAAATAAATTTTCCTGATATATTTTGAAAATCAGCTATCTTCAAAATATCCCCGCTTTGTAATTCCACTTCGTCGGGGATGTCAACAATAAGATTTCCATTCAATATTGTTGTGTCAGAAGTCAATACAGAGCCATGTAAAATAATAACGGATACGTCTTCTCCATTTATATGTAATGATTGCAGGTGTACATCTTCTGCTCTTGCCTCGAATTCAGAGCCTTCGTTCAGTATAACAGACAAATGCTGCCCTGTTTGAAAATTTTTGAATTTTGTAAAATGCGTATCCTCATACATGAAAGGATCAGTCGCCAAGACAAGCCCGCCTTGGTTAACAACAATTGCTGCTCCTTCAGCATATGCCTGATCACCGGAAAGGATCAAATTCGCCGGACCTGTTTTTGTTACTGTTTTATGTTTCTCAAAAAACATCAAACCGCCATAATTAACATAATGTTCACTATACTTGAAGGTATCAATCTGTCCTGAAATTTCTAAATCTGTCTCTGTTTCAATAAGAAAATCTTCGTATATCCATAAGCCTCCCGGAAAATCCTGATTTTTTGTTTGTACTTTCCATTGAGACTGTGCAGCATCTTTCAACACAACAAGGTGGGAGTTAATCTTCGGATGGGTATCTGATCGTTGGGGTCGGTAGTAATACGGTAATCCTTCTGAATCATGACTGACAAAGATCGCATCATATAACCTGACAGCTCCCATTCCTACAGGACGCTCACCATAATTTGAACGATCCGATACAAAGCCTCCGGCAATTTCAAAAGTTCCTGTCCCGTCACTATAAACATAAATGCTGCGGGTAAAATTTCCCCAGCGGGAAAAAACCAGATCAACATACGCAAGGGAATCCAGGGTAAAACGACCCGAATCCGTAAGTGCCAAAAAAAGGTCGGCACGTGAATTATCAACCTTCATTCTGCCCTGACAAACCACATGTGTTCCTTGCCCATGCACACCAATAATGGGACTATCATACCATTGAGGCTCTTCACAGGCATCAAAACTGGTGCAGGTTGTATCACTTTCAGTTCTTAAAATTATATCATTTGGCACATTTGTAAGCACATGATTTTTGAAATGCAATCCGTAATTCTTCAACGAATCCATATCAGATTCCTGCCTGTTCATAAAAAGTATGGGATCATCAGGACTATATAGATGATCGGGAAAAGCCTGATCAATTTCCCTGTAATCTGTCTCAACATTAATCGTATCTACAGAAAAAGCAAGATGAAAAAATCCCATACAAAAAGTGGATACTATGACATACCTTAAATTCATTTTTAAACAATTTTTATGCGATAAAAATAAAAAAATAAATATCTTTACACAAATTACACAAAATAAATTTAACTATGCGTTTATGAGACGAATTTTACATTTTTCTTTTCTGTTTCTTCTTGCCGGAATAGTACTCAAATCACAAACAGTACTTATTGAAGACAATTTTAATGATAAAGACAATTTTCATGATATCAGTCAACTTTTACTCTGGGGTGATTCTACCCATCCGCGGTCTTGCTTTCAGTTATCCGACATAACTGATGATGATGACTTAACATATCAGGCTATTCACCTGACTGATGAAGCCTCTCCTTTATCTACGTACCATTTGGAAGTAGAAGGAAAACCATCACTTAGAACAGCGAGTTGCTTCGATTACGAACTAATGTCATCTGTTACCAGAACAGAAACAGCCATTACCATAGAATTTGATGCATTGTGGGAAAAGTATGGCAATATCGATGGTAGCTACCCGGAAAAATTTGGAGAACACGGACGCATCGTGATTATGCTATTAGACGATTATCCATTGGGTGGTCCACAATTCGGTGACCTGGACAGTGTGCATCTTGAAACTCCGTTTGGCAGACCCAAATACAATCTGCGCATACGCAATGGCTCACCGGTGGATGAATCCAATCCCGATTATGACAATTTCTCCCCCATCCTTATGCTATATGGCGGAGGACATGATATCAATGGTGAAATTGAAAAAAACGGAGATAGTACAACATGGTACCCCGGATTCAGCGCCCAGGCAGGTGGTGGCTCTCCAGGTCAACCTGGAGATAGCGATTACCCCTATGTCGCAACAAAAAAAGCAGAAAAACCCTGGTACTGGGTTTCCATAAGCGAATGGTTGCATTACACATGGGTCATTGAACCGGAACAATTACGCGTATATGTTCGACCTTCATGGAAAGATGCCTCAGAAGACTCTCTGATCTCAACCATGTCCATTCCTAAAGACATGTATGGGGATGATTATATCATTGAAAAAATGAATGATGTACATGGCTCATCCATTACCAGCCTTCCCTCTTACTATAAATGGTTTGATACATTTTCTGCCATCAGGGTATATTTCAGATCATACGATGGAAACATAAGCTATATGGCCAACTTAAAAGTAACTGAGGATGAATATATATGTACAGCAGTACCACATGCTTCATCTGCGCTGGCGTTATCTGCATATCCAAATCCATCAACCGATGGTATATTCTACTTCTCTGAACCAATCAAAGAACTAAGGATATATAACCTTGCCGGTCAACTTGTTGCAATAAATACAACAGGACATATCAATCATGTTGATCTATCCTCACAAGTGAGTGGTATCTATATCTATCATGCTGTATTGCAAGATGGCACAACACAATCAGGCAAACTGTCCAAACAATAAAATCTACTCAATAACAAATAGTTAGGGTGTTTTTATTACTTTTGTGTACAATCGAAAAGCACAATCAAAAACATATATTTTGAAAAACATATAATGCATAAAAGCATCATGGAATATAAATTCAGGGATATTGAACCAAAATGGCAACAGTATTGGGACGAACAAAAAACATTTAAAGCATCAACAGAAAAAACAAAACCTAAGTTTTATGCCTTGGACATGTTTCCATACCCGTCAGGAAGCGGTCTTCATGTAGGACATCCTGAAGGCTATACGGCAACAGACATCATTTCCCGCATAAAAAAAATGCAGGGGTATAATGTTTTGCACCCAATGGGATGGGACAGTTTCGGATTGCCTGCTGAAAATTATGCAATAAAAACCGGCACACATCCTGATAAAATCACAAAAGAAAATATCAAGACCTTCAAGAAGCAGCTTAAATCGCTGGGGTTTGCATACGATTGGGACAGGGAAATTGCCACAAGTGATTCCAATTACTACAAATGGACACAGTGGATATTTACGCTTCTGTACAACAAAGGACTGGCATATGAAGATGAAATCATGGTCAACTGGTGTCCTGAACTCAAAATTGTACTTGCCAATGAAGAAATCGTAGATGGAAAATCCGAAGTAGGGAGGCATCCGGTCGTCAGAAAACCTATGAAACAATGGATGCTGAAAATTACAGACTATGCAGAAAAACTATTGGAAAGCTTAGATGAACTGGAATGGCCGGAGAACATCAAAGAAATGCAACGCAACTGGATTGGAAAATCAGAAGGAGCAACAGTAAAGTTCTCAATTGACGGATCAGAAGACACCCTGAAAGTTTTTACAACACGCCCTGATACACTTTTTGGTGCAACTTATATGGTGATATCCCCCGAACATGTATGCACAAAAAGCATCACGAAAAGTGAACATCAGGAAGCCGTCCATGCATATATAAAAAAATCAGCCCTTAAATCTGATCTTGAACGAACTGATCTGGCAAAAGAAAAAACCGGCGTTTTTACCGGCTCTTATGCAATAAACCCGGTGAATCGGAAAAAAATCCCTATTTGGATAGCCGACTATGTATTGTCATCCTATGGAACAGGTGCCATCATGGCTGTTCCTGCACATGATACGAGAGACTATGAATTTGCCAGGACTTTTGGTTTGGATATTATTCCCGTTCTTGAAGGGGGGAATGTGGAAAATGAAGCATTCACAGGAGATGGCTCACACATCAACTCCGGTTTCATTAATGACCTGAATAAAGAGGATGCAAATGAAAAAATGATCGAATGGTTGGAAGAAAAGGGGCTTGGTGAAAAACAAGTGAACTATAAACTCAGGGACTGGATATTTTCAAGGCAAAGGTATTGGGGAGAGCCTTTCCCTATCCTCAAGTTTGAGGATGGCTCCATTCGTATTCTGGACAAAGATGAACTTCCGGTAACACTCCCGGAAGTCGAAAAATATGAACCGTCAGGTACAGGAGAATCCCCCCTGGCAAATATTGATGAATGGCTATGGGTAACTGACCCGAAAACCGGAAAAAAAGCAAAGCGGGAAACCAACACCATGCCACAATGGGCGGGAAGCTGCTGGTACTATCTTCGCTATTGTGATCCCTTAAATGATAAAGAAGCCTGGTCCAAAGAAGCTGAAAATTACTGGATGCCTGTGGACCTGTATATAGGTGGCGTTGAACACGCTGTATTACACCTCCTATACGCCCGTTTTTGGCACCATGTATTATATGACCTCGGATTGGTAAGCACTAAGGAACCATTCAAAAAACTGATCAACCAGGGACTTATTCTTGGTGAAGATGGCGAAAAGATGAGCAAATCAAGGGGCAACGTGATCAATCCTGACCATGTTGTAAAAGAATACGGAGCTGACAGCTTGCGCCTCTATGAGATGTTCATGGGACCTTTGGAAAAAGTAAAACCCTGGTCAGACACCGGAGTTAAAGGAGTCTATAACTTCCTTGTACGTGTGTGGCGATTCTTTGCAGACAAAGAAAATCATATCACCGAAGGAAAGGAAGATTCGGAAATATTAAAATCACTCCACCAAACTATAAAAAAAGTCGATGAAGATGTTGTACATATCCACCTCAACACTGCAATTTCAGCTATGATGATATTACTGAACAATTGTGTAGCAAAATCAAAAGTGACAAAGGAAACAGCCTGTACCTTCGTCCGCCTGCTTGCCCCTTTTGCTCCTCATATCTGTGAAGAATTATGGGAAATGTACGGAAAAAAAGGAAGTGTTGCGGAAGCAGAATGGCCAAAAGCCAATGAAGAATATCTCAGGGAAGACAGTATTGAGTATCCTGTATCTTTCAACGGAAAAACAAGATTCAAAATAACACTTCCTGCTGAAATAAGCAACGAGGATGCTGAAAAAGCCGTAATGGAAAACAGTGCCACAAAAAAATGGACAGGAGATAAAACACCAAAGAAAATAATTATCGTTCCCGGACGTATTATCAATATCGTTATATAATTTTTTCATGAATAAGAAACACTTTTTTTATATAATAGCAGGTCTCGTTTTAGTTTTAGTTGTAACTATTATTACGACAAGTATTTTTACTTCAACGGAAGGTATATGCTATGAAGAAAAAGAAGTAGATATCCCTGCTCCTCCTCCTGTTATCCGTAAATATGGAATTGCCATTGACTCTTTTACTATTGAGGAAGGGCGTATCAGAAGAAATGAAGTATTGGCAAGCTTATTGAGACGTTACAAATTAGATCATACAAAGATCAACCAATTGGGAATTGCATCCAAAGATGTATTTGATCTAAGAAAAATTCGTGCAGGAAATTCATACAATGCATTTTTACTTCCGGATAGTACACAGCAATTACAATATTTTGTGTACAAACATACCCCAACAGAATATCTTTTATTTGATTTCCGGGATTCCGTAGTTGTTTCTCTGGGAGAAAAACCTGTTGAGAAAGTCAGAAAAGAGTTTTCTGATACTGTACGCACCTCATTATGGATGTCCATGGTGGAAAGCAATACGAATCCTCTGCTGGCTTTGGAACTATCCGATATTTTTGCCTGGACAGTAAATTTTTTCATGATAGACCAAAGTGATATCGTAACAGTGATCTATGATGAGTTGTATGTTGATGAACAATCCGTTGGCATCGGAAAAATTTATGGTGCATTATTTACCCATAAAAACAAGGATATCTATGCCATTCCCTTTACACAGGACAGTATAGAAACATATTTTGAACCCAATGGAGCTTCTCTGAGGCGTGAATTCCTCAAAGCGCCATTGAGATACCGACGCATTAGTTCAGGATTCACCTACAGACGCCGACATCCTGTATTAGGTATTTACAGACCCCATACGGGTGTTGATTATGCTGCTCCGACAGGAACCCCTGTACATGCAGTAGGAGATGGTTTTGTCGTAAAAAAAGGGTATGACCGTGCCAGCGGAAACTATCTGAGAATTCAACACAATAGTGTTTATACAACAGGCTACTGTCATTTCATTCGGTTTGGTCCGGGAATCACACAAGGAAGTAAAGTAAGGCAGGGACAAGTAATTGGTTATGTTGGAACAACGGGTTACGCAACAGGTCCACACTTAGATTTCCGGATGTGGAAAAACGGAAGTCCGGTGAATCCACTGACAATTGATGCCCCTCCTGCTGATCCAATCAAAGAAGAATACCAGGCTGCCTTTGATTCTGTGAAAGTACATGTCATACAAAAAATTGATGAACTACGCCATAAACTACACACGGCAAACCACAAAAACACAGCGACAAATTCCACGATCGAAAACGCAGAATAGCATGAATAATAAAAAATATATTATGAAGCAAAGAATATGGCTCATCATCATGCTTTTGCTTTCGGTGCTTACAGGATGTAAAGACAAAGAAAAATCCCCGCGGGATCGTATGTTGCCATCCATTACCGGGAGAATTGGAGAAGTTATGGTTGTCTGCACAGAGTCTTTGTGGCAATCTGAAGTACGAAAAAAAACAGAAGAAATTCTGGCTGAAGCATATCCTGCACTTCCTCAGGAAGAACGTATGTTTGACATTATTCGTGTCTCCCCATCAAATTTTGAGGGACTTTATGAATCACACAGGAATATCTTGTGGATACAAACGGACCCTGATATTGACAGTGCCATTTTTCGAATAGAAAAAAGCCGTTATGCCAAGGAACAACTGATTATTTGGACAAAATCACCTGACAAAGAAAGCTTGCTTGACCTGTTGGAAGAAAATAAACAACGGATACAATCTCTTTTTAACGGAATTGAACGTAAACGATTACTCTCCATATACAAAAAAGACAGAAACCAAAATATCCATCAACATCTTGCTTCCAAACATAATATTTTACTGAATGTTCCGAAAGGTTTTCATATTGATGTGGACTCAAATAACTTTATCTGGCTAACCAACGACACAGAGTATGACCTGAAAGGAATATGGATATACTACTACCCTTATACTGACACACTCACATTTACCCGGGATTTTTTAATTCAAAAAAGAAACGAAATAGGAAAAGAATATGTTCCGGGTGGAAAACCGGGCTCATTTATGCAAACAGAAATATTATATCCCCCCCATTTCAACCAGTTTATATATAATGATCAATATTTTGCAGAATTAAGAGGCTTGTGGAAAATGGAAGGTGGTATTTTTATGGGTGGACCGTTTATGAGTTTAACAACATTGGATAAAAAACGTAACAGAATTATTACCGTAGAAGTTTATGTTTTTGCCCCAAACACCAGAAAAAGAAACTTTATAAGAAATATAGAAGCCATCCCATATTCCTTACAGATAAAATAAAAATCTGTTTTTTACCTTTTCTTCTCGTTGTTTTTTCTTTGCATTGTTTTTCTTGTCAGGTAAAATAAAAAGCATACTTTTGTTAGTCTATAACAGCTTATCAAACAATACGAACGTAACCATGAAGAGGAATACAATAGCAGATATGCTTCCGGAACTTCAATATACTGATTCCGGAAATTTTTTCCTGATAGCAGGACCATGTGTGATTGAAGACCGGGATGTTATTTTTGAAACGGCAGGAAAAATTAAGGAAATCACTGATTTGTTGCAAATACCTTTTTTGTTTAAGAGCAGTTACAGGAAGGCCAACCGCTCGCGATTGGATAGTTTTACCGGGATAGGCGACAAGGAGGGCTTGGAATTATTGGCTCAGGTGCGTAAAGATTTACAGGTTCCGGTGGTAACCGATATCCATTCTGCCGAAGAGGCTGTTATTGCGGCAAAATATGTGGATGTGTTACAAATTCCTGCTTTTTTGGCC
>CAYSRH010000006.1:8455-18958 GCA_964433245.1 uncultured Bacteroidales bacterium
TGCTTTCAAAATAATTGTAGACCAGTCCTTTAGAAATTCCTGCTTTTTTGGCCAGACAAAGTGATATTCTTATTGCCGCTGCCAAAACAGGAAAGGTTGTTAACATCAAAAAGGGGCAGTTTATGGCTCCCGAGGCCATGCAACATGCTGCTCAGAAAGTGCTCGGTTCAGGAAACAGTAAGGTGTTGTTAACAGACAGAGGTACCATGTTTGGTTACCATGACCTGATTGTTGACTTTCGTGGAATTCCGCTTATGCAGCAGCTGGGACACCCTGTTGTGCTGGATATTACGCATTCCTTACAGCAGCCCAATCAGAAAGAGGGGGTTAGTGGTGGTTTGCCTGCAATGATCGAGACAATAGCGAAAGCCGGGGTTGCGGTGGGTGTTGACGGACTTTTCATTGAAACCCACCCTGAACCTGCAAAGGCATTGTCTGATGGAACAAATATGTTGCCTCTGAAAGATTTGGAAAGTCTTCTTCGAAAGTTGCTGAAAATCAAAAAATCAATAAGTTGAAAGGAGACAAAAACAGCAACGAGGAGGTATGGAAAATCTCATGTTGTGTGTGTATTAAAAAAGCTGTCCCTGCAGTTGTAACAAGGACAGCTTTAATGGATTAATTAATATTTGAAAGGTTTTCCGTTAGCAATAACCTGACGGTTGGATTTATCAAATACAGATTTGCTACCTGTTGATAGAGCTGCAAAGGTCATGATACCTGCCACGGAGTGGTTGTACCCTGCCCATACGTCAGCATTGGCCTGCTCCCTGCTTAGTATGCATTTCATCCAGTTTCGCATGTGGGCACTTGTTATTGGATCAGATCCCGTATTGGCATCGGTTACTACCTTTGCTTTTTCTTTTTCTTCTTCTGAGATCAAATCATACTCGTCCAACTTATTTTCCTCCATGCCCATTGCTTTGGCATGGTATTCTTCCATGCCACCTGTTGGAGTGACCTTGTTGGTTGAAAGATCCAGCATGCCTCCATTTGAGAAGAAGTGCTCTTTGGTTCTACCGGCTGAGTTGTGTTGTCTTGACGAAAAAACAACCTGGAAGCCGTTTTTGGAGATTTTATTTGCTTCGTAATCGAACACAGCTGTCATGGTGTCAAAGTTGGTCCTGCCATCATCCCATGCGTAGATGCCGCCATTGGCCGCAACACTTTTCGGGTAATTCAGTCCGGTAAACCAATGCACGGTATCAATTAGATGACACATCCACTGTCCGGGAATACCTGTTGAGTAAGGCCAGAAAAGTCTGTACTCTAAATATTTTCTTGCATCGAATGGTTCGAAGGGGCGATTCATGATGTATCGTTTCCAGTCCACATCACTTTCTTTTAGTCCTGCCACCAACTCCGGTCTTCTCCATCGTCCTGGTTGGTTTACATTCCAGGACATTTCTACAAAGGTAATACCCCCGAATGCTCCGGAACTAAGATAGTCATTGGCTGCATGATAGTTAAGCCCGCTTCTTCTTTGTGAGCCAATCTGGATAATCTTACCGCTTGCCAGGGCTTTGTCCAATGCAGCATTGGCATCATCCATGGTTTCTGCAAATGGCTTTTCTACGTAGATATCGCAATTGGCTTCAAGTCCTTCGATGGTATGCATGGCATGCTGGAAGTCAGCTGTGCTAATGATTACAGCGTCCGGCTTGTATTTCTCGTATAATTCTTCGTTATTGCGTGCAATACCGACATCAATACCATATTCTTCTTTGAAAAACTGCTTTGCTTCGTCCCGTCTTTTGTTCCAAATATCCGATACAGCAACAATTTCAAAGTTTAGTTCATCGGCATGGTGGTAGAAAGAAGGAATCAGCGAATGTCTTGCCCGACCGGAAAAACCGATAATTCCTATACGAATTTTGTCGTTGGCTCCTTTTGAGGCTGCAAACCCTTTAGCACTAAGTCCTAATCCGGAAATAATCCCGGCTGAACCGATAGCTGATGTTTTAAGAAAATCTCTTCTGTTTGTGTTCATAATCAGATATGTTTTTATGGTTATTCTAAAACCTTAATTTTTATGCTTTGGAAGTAAACTTCATCTCCATGATCCTGGAGTAGAATATGCCCTTCTTTTGCTGAGGCAAAGGGGCGGGGCGTATTAAATTGGGTTTGACTGTACTTGCTTCCCTCTATCTTTTCCCGGAAGGCTTCGGTAAATCGTTCATATTCCACTACTTTAGTGCCATTTAGCCAATGCTCAACACGATTGTCGGGGTAAGCAACAATGCGGGCAACATTCCATTTGTCAACACCTGCAAATCTTTTATTCTCTGCGGGTATAAGGTCGTAAAGAGAGGCTAATGTACGGCTTCCGGGAACACTTGTATATTTTACTGCATCCGGATGTTTCTTGTCATCCAGTATTTGGAATTCTAATCCATGGGCTGAGCCGGCTCTTATTTTTTCTTTCTCATCTACAAAATATTTAATTCCGCTGTTGGCCTCTTCAGTTACTTTGAATTGCAAGATGATATCAAAAGCACTATATTGTTTTTCTGTTACAATATCCCCACCATGTTGGGCTTCTCCTCCTCCTGAGGCATGAACAATAAGTGCTCCGTCATCAATGGACCAGCCAATTTCAGGAAATGCTGTGTCATGGGCTCTTCGCCATCCATTGCTTGTTTCTCCATCAAATAAAAGTTCCCATCCTTCTGCTTTTTCCTTTTCAGTTAATTTGTTTTTCATCAGGTTGATCTCCGGGGCGCTGTGTTCGCTGGCATATTCTTCTACATTTTCTGTTAGTATGCGTATGTTTTTTGCTTCAACTGTTAACCCTAATTTTGAACTGTCTCCACCTACGGAATGCACTTGCAAGCCAATATGTCCTATGCTGTCATATTCGTCCCACAGGTTTGCTACCGGCACATCATTGATCCATGTTTTTATATGATTTCCGATGGCTTCAATCCTGAATTTGTTCCATTCACCATTTTTGAATGCTGTACGTGCATCGGGGTTCCAATCCAGCGGATAGAGCCATCCTCTACGTGCTTCGTCATAGATTCCTCCACTCCAAAAGCGGGCTCTGACGGGATCGGGGTCAATTTCTACCTGATATCCGTGGAATCGTCCATTCCGGTAAGCAGGATCCGTATTGCTTCGGATTTGAATACCGGAGTTCAATAAATCACTAACTCTTACATCCAATTCCAAAATAAAGTTGTCGTATTGTTCATCGCTAACCAAAAAAGTATTTTCAGTGTGTAAAGCGGTAGAACCAACGATGATCCCATCAATAACTTCGTATGTTGCTTCCCCTCCAACAATATGCCAACCTGAAAGATCGGTTTCATTAAACAGAGAAGTCCACTGAGGTCCTTTTTGTGTTTCTTCACTGCACCCTGTAAGGACGCTAATCATTGTCAGCAAGAGAAAATAAAAAACTGTTCTTTTTTTCTGGGGATGTTTCATCATTTTGTTTTTTTAGATTAGTAAATAGTCTCTGCGCGAAAACTCCATTTTACTCACTATAATATCATTATTATGGTGTTCGTGAGCTAAAGGTTCTGCGTTACGCTCATCTGAAAATTCCTCATTTACACCAGTAAACTGCGTGTCTTCAGGCTTCGCAAGCCTTGAAAATGAAATTTTCGCATCAGAGACAGTAGTTTTCGCACAAGCATTAAATAAGAAAAATAAATATTTTTTTTTAAAAACCGAAAGATAATAATTATTTATAAATTAACAAAAATTTAGTGTTTGAATATTCTTGCTTTCCGGATTCCTGTTTTTGCTAAAAAATATCGCAGGGATGTGCCGATCACCCCAAATCCATATTTCATGCTACGCTTAAGGTTGATGGAAGAAGCCTCGTCGAAATATTTGGTGGGGCATGTAATTTCTGCTATCTCAAACCCGGCATAAAATATTTGTGCCAGCATTTGATTGTCGAAGACAAAGTCGTCGGAGTTGGCGTGGTAGTTGATCTTTTTCAGTACATTGCTGCTGAAGGCTCTGTATCCGGTGTGATATTCTGAGAGTTTTTGGTGCATCAGGATGTTCTGTGTGAGTGTCAAAAAGCGGTTTGCTATGTATTTGTACAATGGCATACCGCCTTTTAAAGCACCTTTCCCGAGTATGCGGGATGCCAGCACTACTTCGTATAAGTTGTTGGCAATGAGGTAGCATATCGAGTGAATAAGTTTGGGGGTGTACTGGTAATCGGGATGCAACATCACCACAATATCTGAATCCAGGGAGAGGGCTTTGTCATAACAGGATTTTTGATTGCCACCATACCCTTTGTTTTCCTGATGCTCGACAATATGCTTAATACCCAGCCGTTTGCCTTCTTCAACTGTATTGTCATTGCTTTTGTCATCGACCAGAATCACTTCATCAACAATATCAAAGGGAATTTCTTTGTAGGTAGCTTCCAGTGTTTTTGCTGCGTTGTAGGCAGGTAGCACAATGGTGATTTTTTTATTTTTGATCATATAAGCAGGTCTTAGATATTATTATGTTATTTATTTTGGGGAATATCACGTAAATAAAAAACGAATCCGTTTTTTTCGTAAAGTATTTGAAGTTCCTGATAATTTGATAAATAGTATTCTTTTTTTGTTGATTTGCTGACAAAGTAAGCAGCTTTGTCAATATCTCCGGTTAAAAGCCAGAACCTATCATAACCTTTTGGGTTGTTTAATGGCTTCCGTTGTCCGTAAAAAAGATCGGCATAACTTTTATATCCCAGTGTTTCTATGTACACATCTTTGTCTGCATATTTCTTAAAGAAAGAGATTGCTTCATTTTGAGAGTATTGTTCTATTTTTGGTGTAAGCAACAGCATTGTTGAAAAGGTGTATAATAACATTGTGATCAGAAGTGTTACAAATAGCCGCAGAGTTTCTTTCCTGTAATTCAGTATATTTACAAGTACCAAACCGCATAATAAGATCAGGGCAGGAAGCCATTCAATGCCGGACCAGGAAACATCAGCTTTCAGATTCTCAATGGCAAAGGGGTCATCTATGATGTCTGACGAAATAAGCAGATGTTTGTAATGTTCTATCAATGCAGTGGCTGCTGTGACAAAAACAAGCAGTCCTCCGATGACATTGATCAGTATGAGTTTGTATTTTTGCCGGATAATTTTCCTCTCTGATATAAGCCTGTAAATATAGATTGCGGCCAAAAACGATAATGGATAGTAACAAAGTGAACTGTAATGCACGATTTTTGTCTTTACAATGGAAAACAAAATGAGTACAGTCCAGAAAAGGATTTTCATCCATAACTGATAGGATTTTTGAAGATCAGTTCCCTGTGATATTGAAAACAAAGGTTTTAAAGCAAAAATGGAGGCAGGGAATACGCCCACCAACAATACAACAAAGTGGTAGAATGGAAAGCCTCCATGTCCGGCATCCTGTGTTGAAAACAGACGTATCTGGTAAACGATGAAGTCAATGACTGTTTGGTAATTGCCTGAAAGTATTTGCAGAATAAACCAGAAACCACCGCTTAATGCAGTAATCAGTCCGAACAGTAATACATCCTGCCAGGAGGAATGAATACGGAATTTTCGCCACATAAAGAGCACAGAAAAAGAGAGGATGAAAACCAACAGGGCAACCGGTCCTTTGGTGAGGATCGCCAATCCAATAAATAGTGCAGAGAGCATCAATTCTTTCTTGTTACTCCGCACTTGATCAAGATAAAAAATGAAGTAATGAAAGCCAAGAAAGATAAAAAGGTTCAACCATGGATCAATAATTCCTGACTTGAAAAAAAAGAAAGGGAGGATACTGCCAACATAGACCAGACTCCAAATAAGACCGAATGTGGGAGAATAAAGTTTTTTTCCTGTTCTGAATAAAATCAGCATCGTAAATATACCACACACAGCATTTGGAAAACGTGCAGCGAATTCATTGACACCAAAAACATGCATTGAAAGTGCCTGAAACCAGATAAAGAGAGGTGGCTTCTCCCAGAAAGGCCGAAAATCAATTGTTACATTCAGGTAGTCTCCGGAATATAGCATTTCCCTTGCGATCTCGGCAAAGTTAATCTCATCCCAGTCAAAGAGATGAACAACACCTAAGAAAGGGAAAAACAACAGAATCCCCAATATGATAAGCAGGTATGGATAATAATAATCAATTTTTTTATTCATGCTTGCATAACATTTTATAAGGTGATACCATTAGCCAATGCTTTTTTGAACAATAGATAAAAGATGAGAGGATAACAAATACAACACCGATCAAAGAACCGAAAACTACATCAACAGCGAAATGTTGACTTAAATAGACCCTTGAGTAGCCAATAATTAAGGCAAGGAAAAAACAAAGTGTTTTGATAAGCCGGTTTTTGCTCATCCATGCCAGCGAAAAAAACAGAGCAAAGGCTGTGGTGGTATGTCCTGAAGGAAAACTGAAATGGAGGTGGTTTTGGATATGTTCAATCAAATACAGATTTTCTTCTCCTATCACCTGAAGGGGACGACCGGTATTGGGAAAAACCACTTTTTTCAAAAATTGTGTGAACAAGCCGGAAGAAAGTGTTGCTGTAAGCAGAAACAATCCCGGTTTTACACGGTAAATCAGCAATCCGACACCTATCACGGCAGCAGCAATGCCGTCTCCGAGATATGTGATATATGCAAAGAAATGGTTGAAGAAAGACGTGTGAAAACGATTGGTGAAAAGGTGCAGAGCTTCTTTATCTGTTGTGCCGGTAATCACAAGCCCTGCGAGTAAAAAGATAAGATAAGGAATCAAAAAACTTTTTTGTTCTGTAAACAATCTTCTCATTGTTAAGTTCACTATTTGAAAGCTTTTATTAATAGTTTTCCGATGGAACGAGCTTGCTGTTTGTCTCACATCAGTACAGAAAAACCAAAAATAATAATTATTGAGAGAAATTCGAACATGGATAGAATATAAATAGTGTAAATTATTAATTTTGCATGCTATTAAAATTAAATGCTTTTGGAATTAAAAGAACTTCACAGCCGTTTCCAGTCATCTGAAAAAGTCAGGCATTTGTGTCAGATTTTGCAGGAGGATAGTGAGCAAAAAAACATTCATATGGAAGGTGTGTCCGGGTCATCGCTTTCATTCCTTGTTGCATCTGTATTCAATCAAACAGAAGATTCTCAGTTTGTGGTGTTGCCGGACAAAGAATGTGCAGCATATTTTTTGAATGATCTGGAGAAATTACTGCCCAAAAACAAAGTGTTTTTTCTGCCTTCTTCATACAAAAAAGTGGGTCGCTTCGATCAGCAGGAAAATAGCCAGATCGTATTGCGTACAGAAGTGATCAGTCATCTTGCCCGAAAAAAATCTAAAGTGACTGTGGTTTCATATCCGGAAGCTTTGTCAGAAAAAGTTATTAGTGCAAAAGAGCTCGAAAGTAAAACACTGGAAATTAAGGTTGGAAATTCGCTTTCTATCGCTTTTGTTGAAGAAGTTTTGCGGGAATATAATTTTATGTTGGTTGATTTCGTGTATGAGCCGGGTCAGTATTCTATCCGTGGAAGCATTGTTGATATTTTCTCATATGCCTATGACCAACCTTACCGGATAGACTTTTTTGGAGATGATGTTGAGTCAATACGATCTTTTGACCTTGAAACCCAACTTTCCTGTGCAACACTTGATGAGATAGTGATCATTCCAAATATACAGGATGGAAACAGTGAAAATCGTTTGTCTCTAATGGAGCAAATAAATAAAAAAACAACCTTTTGGATTGATGATGTTGCATATGTCGAAGGAGTGATTGATCAGTTCTTTGAAAAAGCTGATTTTTCGGATGAAAATACAGTGACAGATACTTCTGACATGTTTATCAGGGGAAGCAGTTTTACTTCGGCATTAAGTGAAAGGCGGGTGGTGGAGTTTGGTGTAAAAAAACTTTTTAAAGCAGATCATCACATTCCGTTTGCGATACACCCCCAGCCTGTTTTTAATAAGAATTTTGAAATGTTGTCTAAAAATCTGGCAGATTATCAGGCTGAGGGATATGAGCTGTTCTTCTTGTCGGATCATGAACTACAGCTTGACAGGTTGGCTTCAATTTTTAAACAGATGAAACAGACCATGTCTGAAATTAATATTGAGACACACACGCAACTATGTTTAAATGTGTACCCAATCGAAAGCATGGTCGCAAAATTTAAACAGATGAAAGAGCAGGTGGATTTTACGCCTGTAACACCAACAATTCACGAAGGGTTTGTGGATGATGAACAGCGGATTTGTTGCTATACCGACCATCAGGTTTTTGAGCGTTATCACAGGTTTCATCTGAAAAATGAAAAAGTAAAAAGCTTGTCAGTCAATCTGCAGGAATTAAATGATCTGCAGCCGGGTGATTATGTGGTGCATATTGACCATGGCATAGGAAAATTTGCCGGCCTGGAAAAAATTGATGTGAATGGGAAGGTGCAAGAGGCCATAAAATTGGTTTACCGTGACAATGATGTGTTGTTTGTTAATATTCATGCCCTGCATCGCATATCAAAATACAAAGGCAAAGATGCCGAACCTCCGAAAATATATAAACTTGGAACAGGTGCATGGAAAAAACTCAAGAAGAATACAAGAAAGAGGCTGAAAGATATCGCCAGAGATCTGATTGCCCTTTATGCAAAAAGGAAAGAGGCAACAGGCTTTTCTTTTAGCTCTGATTCGTATATGCAAAAGGAACTTGAAGCGTCTTTTATTTTCGAAGACACCCCGGATCAGTCTGTGGCAACGGAAGCAGTAAAAGAAGGAATGGAAAACAGTGTTCCTATGGACCGCCTGCTTTGTGGGGATGTAGGATTTGGAAAAACAGAAGTAGCCATCCGTGCTGCCTTTAAGTCTGCCGTGGATAATAAACAGGTGGCTGTGCTTGTTCCGACAACGGTTTTGGCATTCCAGCATTATAACACTTTTAAGGAACGATTGAAAGATTTTCCGTGCAGGGTGGACTATATCAGCAGAATGCGAACGTCTGCAGCACAAAAAAAGACATTACAGGAACTGGAAAAAGGCAATATTGATATTATCATTGGCACCCATCGCCTCGTAGGAAAAGATGTGAAGTTTAAAGATCTGGGCTTATTGATCATTGATGAGGAGCAAAAGTTTGGTGTTTCAACAAAGGAAAAGATCAAGCAACTCAGAGCCCATATTGATACATTGACTCTCACAGCCACACCCATACCAAGAACACTTCAGTTTTCATTAATGGGGGCCAGGGATCTTTCTGTTATCAATACACCCCCACCGAACCGGCATCCGATTATTACGGAAATACACGGGTTTAATGAAAAAACAATTAAGTCTGCCATTGAATATGAAGTAAGCAGGAACGGACAGGTGTTTTTTGTGCACAACCGTGTGCAGAATATCAAAGACATTGAAGTCATGCTTCGGCGTATTTGCCCTGGCGTAAGTACAGTGGTGGCTCATGGACAAATGCGGGGAGAAGAACTGGAACGTGTGATGCTTGATTTTATGCAGGGAAAGTATGATGTATTGGTTGCTACCACAATTATTGAATCGGGACTTGATATTCCGAATGCCAACACGATCATCATCAATCAGGCACAAAATTATGGTTTGAGCGACCTGCACCAGCTAAGGGGCAGGGTCGGGCGATCCAATAAAAAGGCATTCTGCTATTTGCTGGCACCTCCTTTACACGTATTACCTGCAGATGCCAGAAGAAGACTGAAAGCTATTGAGGCTTTTTCTGCCCTTGGGAGTGGTTTCAATATTGCCATGCAAGACCTTGATATCAGAGGTGCCGGTAATATTTTGGGAGCCGAACAAAGCGGGTATATTACCGAGATTGGATACGAAACTTATCAGCGTATTCTTGATGAAGCGATACATGAGTTAAGGGAGAAAGAGTTCAAAAAACTTTTTTATGATGAGGAAAAAGTAGCAGATCAACTCAAAACAAAAAATTATGTTTTGGACTGCCAGGTTGATACCGATATGGAACTGCTTATCCCGGAAAGTTATGTGCAGAATATTGCAGAACGGATAAGGCTCTATAAAAGAATTGACAATCTTCAGACAGAAGGTGAGTTAGAAATTTTTGAGGAAGAACTCACGGATCGTTTTGGTACAATTCCTGATCAGGTTCGACGCTTGATGTTGATTGTCAGGCTCCGATGGAAAGCTGTACAGCTTGGTTTTGAAAAACTTATCATGAAAAACGGCAAGCTCATCGCCTTTTTTGTTACCAATCAGGAATCGCCCTACTACCAATCGAATATTTTTTCGGGTATTCTTGATTATGTTCAACATCATAAAAAAGGAATTAAATTAAAAGAGAGAAATCATAAATTAAGTCTCGTTGTGGAAGCTGTGAATGATGTGGAAAAATGTCTGGCGTTGATGAAGCACTTGCAGGAATATGTTTGCATAGAGGAAAACGAAAAGCTTGCTGTATGATCAATATTTGTGTAGATATAGGGAATAGTGCTGTAAAAACAGGGATTTTTAAGGAAGATGTACTTGTCCATAGCGAAAAGTACGA
>CAYSRH010000007.1:0-17440 GCA_964433245.1 uncultured Bacteroidales bacterium
GCCCCTGTAATGTTAAGTCTTCTTTCATCATGATAAATTTCTGATTTGAATAATTAACTATCATTTTATTATCCTCTATATAAGCCTTGTTTCCGCTTTTATTTTCAAGACCAAAAGGTATTTTTTGTACTTCAGTATTAATTTTTTCGGCATATTTTTTTGCCCACGGATCATCCTGACAATAAATGAAAAAATCATTTTTTGTCTGATTCCTGACAATACGCATCTTTGCTTTGGCGTATTGATCTATATCGTATTCATAGCGATCCAGGTGATCCGGTGTAATATTTAATAATATTGCTATCTCAGCCTTAAACATATACATATCTTCCAACTGGAAACTACTCAACTCAATAACATATATATCCTTAGGGTCTTCCCACACCTGCCTTGCAAAGCTTGTTCCGACATTTCCTACCATACCGGCATTCCATCCGGCTTGTTTCAAGATATGACAAACAAGATGTGTTGTAGTTGTTTTTCCGTTACTACCGGTGATGCATATCTTTTTTGCCTGTGTGAAACGAGTTGTAAATTCTATTTCTGATATTACCGGAATGTTGTGCTCTTTAAGCAATTGAATAAATTTATTCGTTGCGGGTATTCCCGGACTCTTTATGACTTCATCTGCATCCAGGAGACGTTCTGTGGTATGCCCCTCTTCTTCAAAAGCAATATTGTATTTTAGCAACATCACTTTGTATTGCTCTGCAATCTTACTGTTGTCAGAGACAAAAGTATCATATCCCCTGTCTTTTGCAAGAAGGGCAGCTCCCGTTCCACTTTCACCTGCTCCTAATATGACTATTTTTTGTTGCAATTTTTTTTCTTTATTACGGTTTAACTATTATCTGATTTTTAAAGTAACAACTGACAAAACAGCCAGTATAACTCCTACAATAAGAAAGCGGGCCACTATTTTTGCTTCATGATATCCTCTTAAATGATAATGATGATGCAGAGGTGCCATACGGAACACACGCCGTCCTTCTCCGAATTTCTTTCTTGTATATTTAAAATATGCTACCTGTAACATCACGGAAACGCTTTCAACCAAAAATATTCCACACAATACCGGGAGCAAGAGTTCCTTCCGGATAATAATTGCAAAAACCGCAATAATGCCTCCGAGAGATAAGCTTCCTGTATCACCCATAAAGATTTGAGCAGGATACGCATTATACCAGAGGAAACCAATGGCCGCCCCAATAAATGCACTTGCAAAAATCACCAATTCTCCTGCATATGGGATGTACATAATATTCAGGTAATCCGCATAAATGACATTACCCGAAAGGTAGGCAAACACACCAAGGGTGGTTCCAATGATTGCAGATGTTCCCGTTGCCAGCCCATCCATTCCATCGGTAAGATTTGCTCCGTTTGACACAGCCGTAATAATAAATATCGTTGCCAATATAAAAACCAACCAGCCGACCTTTTCAGCCCATGGCTCTTTCAGAAACCATATCAAATTAGAATAATCAGCCTCATTATCTTTCATGAAAGGGAGAGTTGTTATAGTTGATTTTACATCTTTTGTTATATATTGTTTAGTATTTACCATTACTTTCGACTTATCATCCTCGTAAGACACAATTTCACGATCCCCGACATATACCTTTTGTCTGACCAACACATCGTCAGACAACCATAAAGTAAGACCCACAACAATTCCGAGAATGACCTGTCCTATGATCTTAATGATTCCGGGAAGTCCTGCTTTGTCTTTCTTGAAAGTTTTGATATAGTCATCCATGAAGCCAATAAATCCAAGCCAGAGTGTTGCAAAGATCATAATCCTCACATATACATTTTGCAGATCACCAAATAAAAATACCGGCACAATGATTGCTGCAATAATAATTAAACCACCCATTGTAGGAATTCCTTTTTTTTGCCGTTCGCCTTCCAGTCCAAGATCTCTTACAGACTCCCCAATATGTTTACGGTTCAGATAATCAATAAATATTTTACCAAACAGCACTGCAATGAGAAGAGAAGTAACAACAGTCATCGCTGAGCGAAAAGATATATATTGAAAGACACCGGCTCCCGGCACATTCAACTGGTCAAGGTAAATAAACAAGTCATACAGCATATTCTTGTATTTAAATGGTTGTTTGTAATATTTCTTCCACTACTTTTTTGTCATTAAAAGGATGCTTTACTCCTTTTATTTCCTGATAATGTTCATGCCCTTTTCCTGCAATTAAAACCACATCCCCCTGATCTGCCATCTGAACAGCCACTTTGATTGCTTCTTTTCGGTCAGTAACAGAAAACACCTGTTTTTTCTTCTCTGAGATCACTCCCGCTTCCATTTGCGTGATGATATCTTCGGGTTTTTCATCTCTGGGGTTGTCTGATGTGAGAATTACAATATCACTTAGTTCAGCAGCGACAGCCGCCATTTTGGGTCGTTTCTCCTTGTCCCTGTTCCCTCCTGCACCGGCAACTGTAATGATACGGTTGCCCTGTTTTACAATCTGCTTTATTGTTTGCAATACATTTTTCAAGGCATCCGGGGTATGTGCATAATCCACAATCGCTGTAATCCCCTTATCTGAATACACATTTTCAAATCGTCCCTCCACAGGTTTTAGCTTACTTAGCAAAACCAGCACCTCTTCCGGCTTCAATCCTAACTCTACAGCAGCACCATACACAGCCAAAAGGTTATACAGATTAAATTCGCCGATACATTTTGTCCATAATTCTTTATGATTGATATGCACCAACATGCCATGTACATGTTGTTCTATTATTCTTCCGGTATATTCTGCCATTTTTCCGGAAGCATAGCGAATTTTTTTCGCGCGTGTATTTTGCAACATCAGGACACCATTTTTATCATCCACATTAGTCAATGCAAATGCATCTTCCGGGAGCGTAAAAAAAGACTTTCTTTACCATGATATATTCTTTGAATGTTCCATGATAGTCAAGATGATCATGTGTTACATTCGTAAAAACAGCTCCTTCATAAAAAAGTTCACTGATTCGTTGCTGGTGAATCGCATGAGAACTTACTTCCATAAAACAAAATTCACAACCACAACTCACCATCCGGGACAAAAGGCGATTTAAGGAAATTACATCCGGGGTTGTATGTGTTGCTTCGAAAATTTTTTCATCAATAATATTTCGAACAGTACTGATCAAGCCGACTTTGTATCCTGCCTCTTTAAAAATCTGATAAAGCCACGAGGCAACAGTAGTTTTTCCGTTGGTTCCTGTCACACCAACCAGGCGAATCTTCGATGAGGGATTTCCATAATAGTTGCCGGCTATTTTCCCCAATGATTTTGAAGTGTTTTGTATGCTGACATACGTAACATTTTCATCCCTTTGTTGCGGAATTTTTTCACAAATGATTGCTTTAACTCCTTTTTGTATTGCCTGCTCAATAAAAAGATGTCCGTCTGATGATATCCCTTTGACAGCAACAAAGAGAGCTCCTTCGATAAGCAACCTTGAATCCATTTCCAAAGATGTAACAGAAATGCTTATATCTCCTACAGATTCAATAACATCAATGTCTTGTATGATATCTTTAAGTTTTATCATATTTTTTATATAATACTCATTTCAAGAATAATACGTTGATTCTTCTTTATGTTTTCTCCTGGGGATACAGACTGATTCACCACGGTTCCCCTGCCAATCAGTTCAACATGCAGTCCGGCATTTTCCATGATATAAACAGCATCTTTTGCACCCATTCCCAACACATTAGGCACAAGATTTGGCTGATAATTAATTCCTTTACAAATTACATTTTGTTCTGAAGATCTTGTAACTACCCATTCTGTATTATAATCATTCTTTTCATAAGGAATATTGAGCGTCTCAAGCGTATTTAACAGATCATGCACATAACCACTTTTTGAAAAAGGTATATCTGTCAGGTTTTCAAGATTTTCAACCTCACGATGTAAGTACGGACTGGTTGCAAATACCTTATCTCCAATTTCTTTAAAAACCGGACCTGCGACAAGATTTCCATAATAAACATCATTGTTTGGAGAATTCACCACGACAATACAGGAATATTTCGGATTATCAGCAGGGAAATATCCGCAAAAAGAAGCCTGATAACTTACTTTCTGATCAATTTTATATCCATATTTTTCATTTGCAATCTGTGCTGTTCCTGTTTTTCCGGCAATCGGATAATTCAGATTTCTTAAATTGGAAGCAGTACCTGACGACACAACACCTTCCAATAGCGTTTTTGCTTTTCTGATCGTGTTTCCTGATGCAATGGCCGGATTAATAATCTGCGGAGAGAAAACTTCCTGTATTTTTCCATGGTATTCTATTCGTTCCACCAGCATAGGTTTCATCATTTTCCCATCATTTGCCACAGCATTGTAAAAAGAAAGAATTTGCAAAGGTGTCATTGTTACCTCATAGCCAAAAGACATCATTGGAAGCGATATTCCTGACCAAAATCTATCTGTCGGATATTTGATCTGAGGGCGTCCTTCTCCTTTTATTTCAACACCAAGAGGTTCATGAAGGTTCATTTCATACAGACGATCAATAAAACGGCGTTCATTCCCCTTATAATGATCAGTTATTATTTTTGCCATGGCAACATTCGAAGAAATTTCAAAAGCTTTTTGTACTGTAATTCTTCCATACCCTCCTTTTTTGGCATCTGATATCTTTGTATCAAAAAATTGAATTGTTCCATTTCCTGTATCAATTGTGTCATGCAAATCCACATAACCATCTTCCAATGCAGTCATAAGTACAGGTAGCTTAAACGTTGATCCCGGCTCTGAACTTTCCCCCACAGCATAGTTATATGTTTCTTTGTATGAGCCATCAGAAAGCCTTTGCAGATTAACTATTGCACGAATTTTTCCTGTTTTCACTTCCATCAGAACAACCGTTCCATGATGGGCATTATGTTTTTTCAGCTGTTTCAGGAGAGCGCTTTCTGCAACATCCTGTAAATTCACATCAATCGTTGTAACAACATCTTTTCCGTCTTTTGGGTTGAAATCATTTTTCGTATCAACAGGGATCCAGTCATTATATACTTTTTTCATAAGGCGTACACCGTCTTCTCCTTCCAGGTACTCATGAAAAGCTCCCTCTATGCCGACAACCGGACCCCGTTCGTCACGGGAAAGATATCCAATGGTCCTTGAGGCCAGATTCCCATGTGGCATGATCCTGCTATTGCTCTCCAAAGATATCAGTCCTCCGGCATTACGTCCCATTCTTAATATAGGTAATGATTGCAATACTTTCAGTTCATCAAAAGAGGCTTTTCTTCTCAAAAGCAAATAACGTTGGTTATTTTTTCTGGCATTCAGCAATAATCGTTTATAATACTGAGGTGAATAGTTTTTAAAAAGTTTCGAAAGCCCGGTACTTAAAGAATCTATATTTTCCCTGATGATTGATTCTGTGATTCCGCTTGCCAGCATATCCACACGTATTTCATAAAAGGGAACAGAAGTAGCTAAGGGGCGTCCATCATGAGATAATATATCCCCCCTTCCTGCCTTAATCCGATCATTGCGGTATGTCAACTTCTCCGTAGTTTCTTTATATTTAGCAACTTCAAACAATTGTAAATAAAGAATCCTTCCGATTATGGAAATGCCTATAAAAAGAGCCATTCCATAAATGATCGCAATTCTCCACACTATGTCTTTTTTTAACGACATGTTACTCTATTACTTTATTACATTACTTTATTACTTTATTACTTTCTGATCACAATCTTCATCGGTGGTTCAAAAGACTCTTTCAAGTCCATTCCCTTCTGATTTATCAACTTTAACACCTCCGATTGTTTGCTGATACTCATTAAATCTGACGAAACAGAAACCGCTTCTGAACGTAATTCTTTTACTTCGGCTTCGAGTTGCATTGACTGTGCAATTATTCTTTCTGCCTGATATCTGTTTGCTATATAAAAAATCGCCAACAATGAAAGAAAAAAGATAAAAGGAAGTTGTCCCACAAGTTGTTCGGACTTAAGCAAACTACCATCCAAAACATCTTTTAAGACCTTCTTTTTTGAAGCCTTGTTCTCCTTTTTTTCTTCTATAAATTCTATTCTTTCACTCATCGTTCTTCTGCTTTATTGTTTCTCTGCTATTCTTAGTCTTGCGCTTCTCGCTCTGACATTCTCCCGGATCTCTTCTTCCTCCGGCATGATCAGCTTTTCTGCCGATTTAAATGGTGCGATACGATTCCCATGAAAATCCTTTTCTTCCTCACCTTCAAAATTTCCTGTCTTCATAAAATTTTTCACCAATTTATCCTCGAGGCTATGATAAGAAATAACCACCAACCTGCCTCCCTGACATAATATACTGCTGGTTTTCATTAACATATCCTTTAATACATCAAGTTCCCTGTTCACTTCTATTCTTACCGCCTGAAAAATTTGAGACAGATATTTATTCTCTCGATTTTTAGGAATACATTCTTTAATCGCCTCAAGAAAATCGGAGATCTTTTCAACAGATTTCTTTTTTCTGTATTGAACGATAGCACTGACAACTTTCCCCGGGTTTTTCACTTCTCCGTAATACCTGAACATCCGGTATAACTCACGATCACTGTACGTGTTCAGAATGTCCCGGGCATTTGTTTTCATTGCCTTGTTCATACGCATATCAAGCAAAGCATCGGAACGGTAAGAAAAGCCCCTGTCGGAAGAGTCAAAATGGTGAGAAGACACACCCAAATCAGCCAAAACACCATCAACAGTATCTATTCCAAGAAAAGTAAGATATCGCTTAACATGTACAAAGTTGTGATGGATCAAAGTACATCTCTCATCAGCAAGCGGATTTTTTTCGAAAGCGTCCATGTCCTGGTCAAAGGCAATAAGTTTTCCACTGTCTGCTAATTTGGAAAGGATTGTTTTTGCATGTCCCCCACCTCCAAAAGTAAGGTCAACATACACACCGGAAGGATTTTTGACCAAACCGGCTATGGCTTCATCTTTCAACACCGGTATGTGGTATATATCATTCATCCTGCATTCTGTTATTATTTCCTCCCAATACATCTTCAACCATTTTTTCGAAATCTGCATCTGACAAAGCTGTTTTGCTATAATCATCAACATTCCAAACCTCAATCCTGTCATCCTTTCCAAGTAACACGAGATCTTTGCCTGCCGATATAACATCCAGCAAACGTTTCGGAATTAATATCCTATTGCTTGTATCCATCTCCAATTCAGCAGCACCCCTGAAAATAGCACGTAAAAGTCTGGCATGATTCTTATTAAAAGGATTGGTCTTTTCTCTGATCATCTGCACAGTTCTTCCCCATTCTTCTTCAGGAAAAAGCTCCAGGCATGGTTCAAAATCACTTTTTCTAATGACAAATTTCTCTGCAGAACCAACCCCCAGCTGCTTTTTAAACCCCGAAGGAAAAAGAACCCTTCCTTTGGCATCAAGCTTGCATGTATATTCCCCGATAAATGATGTCATGACATTATATAACAGTTATTTAAACAAATATAGATAATATTTTCCCACTTTAATACACTTTTTACCACTTTTTACCACTTTGTTGATAACTTTTTTGTTTATTATTAATCCCATACAAGACGATTTATCAGGAATCCCTACTTATTTTTTAGTATTTTCAATATTTTTGTAAAAAAAAGAATGGAAAAAATCGACTTAGAGAAAATCATTGCAAAGAAGAATCCTCGTTTATTAAAAGTCTTGCCCCGTTTTCTATTGCGATATCTCAAACGTATCATACATCAGGACGGTGTCAACGATATACTTGAGTTATATGGGAACAAAAAAGGTGTTGACTTTATCAACGGGAGTTTTTCTTATTTGGACATCCACTTTTCTGCTTCCGGTCTTGAGAACGTTCCGCAAACCGGTCGCTACATTTTTATAGCGAATCATCCCCTGGGAGGGATTGACGGAACAATTCTGCTTAAAACTGTTATAGAAAATTTTGGACCTGCAAAATTTATTGTGAATGATATCTTGATGAACCTTCCTCCCCTCGCTGACTTATTTGTTGGCATTAATAAATATGGGAAACAATCCTTAGAAGCCTATAGAAAAGTAGAGGCACTCTATGCTTCGGATTTACATGTTTGTTATTTCCCTGCAGGCTTATGCTCCAGAAAGATAAAAGGCGAAATTCGTGATCTGGAATGGAAAAAAAGTATCATAGGAAAGGCTCGTCAGTATGAGCGTAACATTGTGCCTGTTTACTTTGATGCGAGGAATTCAAACTGGTTCTACAATCTTTCAAATTTCAGAAAAAAAACAGGTATAAAAGCGAACATTGAAATGCTTTATCTGATTGACGAAGTATATAAACAGAAGGGTTGTAATATTCAACTGTACTTTGGAAAACCGATCCCTTACACAACATTCACAAAAGAGCATAAAGATAATATATGGGCAAACAAACTTCGGGAGCACGTCTATCTTTTGAAAGAGGACACAAGCCGGGATTTCCTTAACTAATCTAAAAGATTTTTCTGTTTTTTAGTTTAACTTTACAAAATGAATACTTTTTGTTCTATAGCGTGTTGTATAGACAGAATGTCAAATGTGATAAATAACATTAATTAACAAGCAACATGATAGATGTAATTGACGCAATTCCTGTTGAATATCTGAAATCCGAATTAACCAAAGATCGTTTTCTTCGAAACACAAACCTCGGCAATAATGAGTTGTATGTTATTAATGTCCATAATTCTCCTAATGTTATGCGTGAAATTGGGAGACTCCGGGAGATTACTTTTCGAATGGCGGGGGGAGGTACCGGTCTGGACTGTGACATTGATGAAATGGACATCAGCACCAATCCATATCAGCAATTACTTGTATGGGATCCTGAGGAAGAAGCCATATTGGGGGGATACCGGTTTAAAGTTTGTGGAAAAATTTCTCCCAAAGAAGACCTGATGATCGCAACAACACATCTTTTTGATTTCTCGGAAGAATTTATCCGAGACTATTTACCTCACTCCATTGAACTGGGAAGATCATTTGTAAGACCGGATTATCAATCCACAGCAAAATCAAGAAAATCTCTTTTCGTTTTGGACAACCTTTTCAACGGACTTGGGGCAATTGTCGTGGACAATCCGGACAAAAAATATTTTTTTGGCAAGGTTACCATGTATGAAAATTATAATATAAAAGCCAGGGACATTCTTCTCTTCTTTCTTCGAAAACATTTTGGCGGATATGAGTACCTGATGAAAACAAAAAATGAAATACAGATTACCTCTCCTATAGAAGAAATGCAATCCATCTTTCCAAGCGATGATTTTAAAGAAAATCACAAAATACTAAATCAGCAGGTAAAAAAACTCGGAGAGAATATCCCGCCTTTGATCAACTCCTACATACAACTTTCTTCTTCGATAAAAATTTTTGGCACCGGCATCAACTCACATTTCGGAGATGTTATTGAAACGGGGCTTTTAATAACAATCGAGGATATCTTCCCTGAAAAAGCAGAAAGGCATATCGAAAGTTATAAAAACATGTTATCCGATTAATTATTCATCTGGTACACTTTTCCCGGCAGGTTTTTCACCATCCCTGAAAATTCGAGACCAAGCATGAGTCCTTGCAATTTACTCATCTCAATTTTTGTGTTTCTTGCAACCACATCCAATGTGGCTTTATTTTCTTTTGACAAAAAATCCATGATCAACTTTTCCTCTCCTGTACAGTCAAACTGTATATGTTGCTGTTCCGGTTTTTTTTCTTTCAGAAATTGATCCCAGTTCATTCCTAAAATCAAATCTTCTGCTGATTCAATCAATATAGCCTGGTGGTTTTTGATGAACTTATTACAACCTTTGGACCAACGGTCACCGGGTTTTCCGGGAACTGCAAACACATCTCTGTGGTATGAATTTGCAATATCTGCCGTAATCAAAGCACCTCCCTTAGCACCTGATTCTACCACAATAGTCGCATCACTCATTCCGGCAATAATTCTGTTTCTGCTTATAAAATTTTTTCTATCCATTCTGGCACAGGTATGAAAATCTGAGATCAGTGCTCCATGATGAATAATCTCCTGGGCTGTGGACCGGTGCATTGACGGATACACACGATCCAATCCGTGTCCCATAACGGCAAACGTCGAAAGTCCGTGTGCCAAAGCAGCTTTATGTGCAGCAATATCAATACCATATGCCAAGCCACTCACAACAATCATCTGATCAAAATGAGCAGCAAGTGATTGGATAAGTTCTCCGGTAAATGCTATTCCATCCTCAGTTGCATTCCTTGTTCCTACAACAGCAATCATTTTATCTGTTTCAAATATCTCCCCTCTGTAGTATAATAAAAAAGGTGCATCTTCGCATTGTTTCAAACGTAAAGGATAGTTCTTATCAAAAAAAGAAATTGCTTTGATATTATACTTTTCCATCCGCTTCAATTCTTCCTCAGCCTCTTGCAATGACCTTTCTTTAATAAAAAGATTTGCTGTCATATTGCCAATACCCGGTATTTCTGTCAGGGTTCTGCGCGATGCTGTAAATACAGACTTATAATCCCCAAGATAAGCCAATAGTTTTCTGATTGTTGCTGATCCTATACCATTTACAATAGATAAAGCAATTGCATACAACAAATGATCATTCATCTGATAGTGAACTGATTATTAAGGTTAATAATTTCTAAACATTCAAGAACCAGGACAAACAATTTATGCTCTCCTGTCAAAAAAATAAAAAACTAAAAGTTTCGAGTAAATTATCAGATCAATAAACACTCTCCACCTGGCGTGCTGCATAATTAATACGCAAAGCACTGGCTTTCCTCAAAGCTTGTTTTACATCAACAACAACGCCCATTTTTGTATCTCTATCCACTTTGAGACTGACGGTCATAAAACCCCGGTCACTCTCATTCAAAGCATCCCGTTCACTGGAAATAAATGCACGGATATCACTTACATTGGCAAATACATCATTCAGCTGAATTCTTGGTTCTGTGCCAAAAATTGCACGATATCGGGTCTGAGGTTCTCCTATATATATGTAACTCACCAATGATTTTTTTTCTAATTTTTTTACTTCAGTAGCACCCGGCTCAACAATACTCACCTTTAATTCTACCTCCCGAATTACTGTAACAACCATAAAGAAGAAAAGTAGCATAAAGACAATGTCGGGCAATGATGCTGTAGATATTTGACCGACTTCACGCTTACCATCTTTTTTAAATTTTCCCATATATAATATCTGTTTTTATTATCTATTATATTGTTATTGTACATTCCGGGGCTCTGCTTCCGAGATAGCCATAGGATATATACTTCGAATAACATCTGCCCTTTCTTCGTCCAGATTTCTCATCCGCATACCAAAAGCCCGCATTGCGAGATCATCCCTTATTTCTTCATATGCTGCTGTCAGCTCGTTTTGTACTGCAATATATGCTCCGTATGATGTTCCCCTGTCATTCTGCAAAGATATCACGCCCTGAGGAACCTTGAAAACCCCTATATAAGGAAACTCTTGCTCCTCTTTTTCAGGAAGATCCGATTTGTCAGCCTCATTAAGAATAAACTCTTTTGCTTTTTCTTTCAAATCATTAATTAAAATCCTCTCACCCTGAACAAGCAAATCATCATTTTTATTCACCAGGACGGTCATGATATTTCGACGGTTTATCTGATCGGGTTCAACCTCACCTTCAGGCATAGGAGGCAATCGTCTTGGCAAACCGGAATCAACATTAATTGTTGTTGCCACGAGAAAAAATATGAGTAGCAAAAAAGCTATATCAGCCATTGGTCCACCATTTATTTCCTGTACCGTTCTTTTTTTTCGCATCTTACACAATCATTTATTTATTATTATCTTATCATCTTCGCATTTTAAAAATCCAGGAAGTAACCGTAGATACAATAGCACTTGCTATAAGTATATACGTTACAATCAAACCTGTACCAACCCATTTTATGGTTCCCGGTTCATTTCCTGACCCTCTGTATGCCGGCATATGCAATACTTGATCTGAAGACAAAAAGTAAGATATGATTACAATAACAGCAAAAGCTCCCAAAACGATCAATGCTTTTATTGCTTTTCTTTTTTCACTGAAAATATTCACCAAGCCTGCAACAATACTGATAATAGCAGCGAGAAAGAACAGTCCGTATCCAAGATTAAGGATAAATTCTGTTATCACAGGCTGTTCAAATCTGGTTCCTTCAGTACCCTCAACAACAGGACCAGCATAAAAAACTCCGAACAACATCAACGTAACACCGAGGAACAGAATCAATCCTACTTGTAAAGTTTTCTCTATTGACATAATATGTACTTTATATATATATTCTTAATTACTTCTTCGTATTATACTTTACCAACATATCAATCAAAGAGATAGAAGCATCTTCCATTTGATTGACAATGCTATCGACCTTAGAGATTATATAGTTGTAAAAGATTTGCAAAATAATAGCAACAATAAGACCCGACACAGTTGTGATAAGTGCCACTTTAATACCTCCTGCAACCAATGTAGGAGAAACATCTCCGGCCATTTCAATCTGGTCAAAAGCAGAGATCATCCCGATAACCGTACCCATGAAACCCAACATAGGTGCGATAGCAATAAAGAGTGATATCCAACTCATCCCCTTTTCCAACAAGCCCATTTGAACGCTTCCATAAGAAATTACAGATTTTTCCACCACTTCTATTCCTTCGTCAGCACGATCCAGACCCTGATAAAAAATACTGGCAACGGGACCTCTTGTGTTACGGCATACTTCTTTGGCAGCCTCTACTCCCCCACTATTCAGTGCTTCTTCTATTTTCATTAATAATTTCTCTGTATTTGATGTTGACAGATTCAGATAAATTATTCTTTCTATAGAAAATGCCAGTCCAAAAATCAAACAAAGCAATACGAGAGCCATAAACCCTGCACCTCCTTCAATAAACTTTTGCAGAACTTGTTTATGAAGTCTCTGGCTTTTTTCAGGTGCGACCACTTCTTCGCCGGTCTCAGTCATTGCAGTATCCTCATGAATAGTATCCTGCTGACTAATAGCTGTGTCTGATTTTTCTTCTCCCTCTTGGGCAAAAACAACTGATGTTCCCATAAGAAACATCCCTCCAATAACTATTAATGCGATTACTTTTTTCATTTGTTTAAAATTTAGTGATTTTACTTATTATTTCGTTATTATTTCGTGATTATTTCATTTCATCTGTTTAAAATTTACGACCATACTTTCGATTTGGCATACATTTTAATCATAGCTGCGTGTGTGTCCTGTTTTTTTGTCATGGCTCGGTTCATTCATCAAATTTACAAATATATTAATTCATATTCTAACATGCTCCTCTTTTACTTTTCAAATGCGGAGAGAGCGGGATTCGAACCCGCGATCCGCTTTTGGCGAATACACACTTTCCAGGCGTGCGCCTTCGACCACTCGGCCACCTCTCCGAAATTTCACCAACCTAAAAGTGCATTCAATGTTATCCTCTTTCATTTTTTTCGCATCGCAATTTAACAAAATTTATATTACATCATTGTTAATTGGTCATTAAATTTATCAAGTTTTATTCATTTTTCAAAATAAGAGGCTGTTTTACACATTATTTTTTAAATAACCGAAATAAATCCATCACATTATCTGTCGTTTTATATATAACATTTTCCAATGTCAATTCTTTTATTTCTGCTATTTTTTGTGCTATGTAAATTAAAAAAGATGATTCATTTCTCTTTCCTCTTTTAGGAACAGGAGATAAAAAAGGAGCGTCAGTTTCTAATAACAATGAAGATATGCCAACATAACGAATCACCTCATCCAATCCTGAATTTTTGTATGTAGAAACACCGCCTATACCAAGAAAGAATCCCATATCCAGTGCCTGTCTTGCTTGTTTCTGAGTGCCTGTAAAACAATGAAAGACACCTGTCAATCCCCGATTTTTGAATCCTGCCAACACATCAAATATTTCATCAAAGGACTCACGTGCGTGAATGATGACAGGTAATTTATGTTGTAAAGCTATTTCACATTGCTGTGCGAAAGCTTCTTTTTGTTGTTTCAGCAATGAAACATCCCAATACAGATCTATTCCTATCTCCCCTACTGCACAATATGGATAATTATCAGAAATAAGTTCTTGTTCTATTATCGCTATCTGTTTCTGGTATGAAGATTTAACAGAGGTCGGATGGATTCCCACGGCCATTGAAAAAAAACTGCTGTCTGTTGCAAAAAGCTTCTGCATGGGAAAAATGCTGTCTTCATCAATATTCGGAAGAAGCACCTTTCTGATTCCATTATCTCTGGCTCTTTGAATGACCTCATTGATATCATCTTCAAAAGCATCCAGGTATAAATGGGCATGTGTATCAATCATATCTTACCTTATTTTTTCCAAAAAGCAGGAGCCAGCAGCAACAATACGGTAAATATCTCAAGCCTGCCAATCAACATCAGGAAGGATAGAAACCATTTGCTTGCATCATTAAAGTGGGCATACGTATCAGAAGGTCCTGCATAACCAATCCCGGGACCAATATTTCCTAATGTTGCAATTACAGCTCCAATATCTGTTTCAATGTCAGATCCGAGAAAAGACATCATCACTACTCCTATAAAAAAGACAATAATATATACTGAAATGAAAGATAAGACATTGGTGATCAAAACAGGTTCAACAGCATTTCCATTCATGCGAACAGGAATCATGGCTTTGGGATGTAATATTCTGTTAAATTCAGCAGAAGCGTTTTTCATAAACAGCACAACCCTCACCAGCTTTATTCCCCCACTTGTTGACCCGGCGGAAGCTCCAAAAAACATCACAAGAAAAATTAAAATAAAGGAACTGTAAGGCCACAACAAATAATCAGACGTGCTATAACCGGTTGTTGTTAAGACGGATACAAGCTGAAACATTCCATCCCTGACAGAATTTTCAAGTCCTATATTCGTCAGCAAAAACAAGCCTGCAGCAATGATTGCAGAAAATAATACAACAATCAGCACATAGAATCGAAATTCATCATTTTTTATTACTTTATAGAATTTTCCCTGCATCATGAAATAAAACAGTGCAAAGTTGGTTCCTCCAATAAACATAAACAAAATAATGATGTAATGTATTAAGGATGAATCCCAGTATCCTATACTCGCCTGTTTGGTTGAAAACCCTCCGGTGGACATTGTGGTAAAGGAATGATTAACAGCATCAAACAATGACATCCCGGCAATCCAAAGCAGCAAGACCTCAACCAATGTAAAAGAAAGGTATATAAGCCATAATTTTTTTGCTGTATCTTTAATTTTGGGTGTCAATTTATCCTTGCTGGGACCGGGGGCTTCTGCACCAAAAAACTGCATACCTCCTATCCCAAGCAAAGGCAATATGGCAACAGTCAAAACAATGATTCCCATACCACCTATCCACTGGGTCATACTGCGAAAAAGCAATAAATGCTTTGGTAAAGCTTCAATATCATCGAGGATGGTAGCACCTGTTGTGGTAAATCCGGACATGGTCTCAAAAAAGGCATTTGTATAGACAGGAATTGCTCCGCTAAGGTAAAAAGGAAGAGAACCGAAAAAAGTCAAAAGCACCCAGCCAAGTGTAACAATAAGGTGTCCATAACGTATATCGATATTAGCACCATCTGCTCTATATCCCAGCAAAAACAACAACAGCCCAATAAAAAAAGTTAGTCCTGCAGAGAACAATGTCATGTCAACATGCTCATGATAATAGAATCCAACGGGAACTATCAACAACAAAAAACCAGAAAGCATTAACAACAACACTCCGAGCACTTTGCTTACAATAAGATATCCACTGTTCATTTGTGTCCTAAATAATCACATTGTAAAAATCAGGCAAACAATTTCCTTACATCCTTTATTGCTGAGGGCATTGCTACGGCAATAATCCGATCTTTAGGTTTGAGTATTGTATTTCCTGTTATAATCTCAGCATATTCACCCCTCACAACACCTCCGAGTATCACTCCTTTAGGAAATTTCATATCCCTGACCAGCTTACCGCTTACTTTGGAATCAACCTGCACATCAATTTCCAACAATTCCGCCTCAGTACCCCTGAGATGCTTCATACCGATAATAGGTCCCTGGGCAGCCGTGAAACGATAAATTCGATTTGCTGCCCCCAACTTTTTGTTGATGATTGTATCAATACCCAGCTTTTCGGCAAGATCCATATAATTGAAGTTTTCTACTTCGGCTATCGTTTTCTTCACCCCCAGACTGATTGCATGAATACAGGCCAATATATTGGTTTCCGGACTCCCTGTCACTGCAACAAAAGCATCCATCTTTTCTATTTTCTCCTCATTTAAAAGATCAATATTCCGACCATCACCATTAATAACCAAAGCATTTTTCAGTCGGTTCGACAAGGTATAACACTTCTCTCTGTTTGACTCAATAAGCTTGGTGTTATGATGTGCTCCCAATCCTTGAGCAGTTAACACACCTATCCTGCTGCCCCCCAAAATCATTACATTTTTTGGAAGAAATTTTTCCTTGCCACTGAAATACATCAGTTCATCCACCCCCTCCCGTTTAGCAATGGCATAAACAACATCCCCCTTTTTGAAAATGTCATCGCCCTTGGGTATGATGATCTCTTCATCACGCTTGATAACAACAGCCCTAAAATCTATCGAGGACATTCGTTCTGCCACATTATGCAAAGTTTTTTCTATAACAGGTGCGTCCTCTTCCATTTTAACAACATATACACACAAACGGCCTCCGGCTGTTTCCACAATATCAGTACTTCCTGTTTGATGAAGTAACCCTACAATTTCGCGTGCCGCAATAGCTTCAGGATGAATCAGATAATCAATCCCTAAACTTCTGACAACCCCAATTTTTTCCTCTTCCAAAAATTCCTGGTTTTCTATGCGGGCAATTACTTTTTTTGCTCCATATTTTTTTGCAAGAATTGCTGCGGTGATATTTGTTGATTCTGCTTGTGTTACAGCAATAAAAAGATCAGTACTCTCAACATTGGCCTCATGCAAGGCGTCTATAGAAGTAGCCGACCCATTGACTGTCAAAAGATCTATTCCGGCACGAACCATCCGCAATGTATCTTCTTCATTATCTATTACAATAATATCGTGGTTCTCATGACTCAACATTTTAGCCAGATGAACTCCTACTTCTCCTGCTCCGGCAATGATAATCTTCATTACGCGTTATTTAATTGTGTAATCTGTCGTGTTTTCAATAATTCCATAACTCTTACTTCAATGTCACCTTAGTGTGTTTATTTAAGGGTGCCAAATTATAATAATATACAATGTACTCAAACATATTTTGTATTATTTTTTCTAATTAATTCTACTTTGACATATTAATGAATTAAAGTTGTATCATCTTCCTATTCATAAACACATACTTC